>CAJWWJ010000063.1 GCA_913048575.1 uncultured Halieaceae bacterium | reverse complement strand
CGTCAGAATCAGCGTCAGAATCAGCGTCAGAATCAGCGTCAGAATCAGCGTCAGAGTCAGCGTCAGAGTCACTGACGGTCACGTAATAACCATCCAGCGTCAGCGTCAGGTCGCCGTTTGAGGATGACACCAATGCGACGCTATTGCCGCTTTGGATTTCCAGCTGCGCTACCTCGCCAGTCTCATCCTTGACCGTAAGCGTCGCTGCCAATAATGCTGAGGGGAGGCAGAGTACCCCGATAACCGATATGCCTAATCGTACCGGCACAAGCCGCAATAACTCAGTGGTGGAAAACAACATAGATAACCTCCGGAATTCCTTTTCCAAACACTGTAGATTTTAACACTTGGACGCGCCGCGAGCACGGTTAATTTTTCTCTAAAGCCTATATTTTACAAAAAAAAAGGAGCCCGAGGGCTCCTTTTAACCACACTGCTACTGCCTAGCTTAATCGTCTGATGTTGCGACGCTAGCTTTGTGCTCCCAGGACGACTGGTAGTTAGCAAGCGCTGAGCCAAGGGTACCGTTGGTGTACTCCACAACCGCGAAACCAGTAACTGGCAGACCCACCAGTTGCTCACCGCCTGTCACCGTACCAGGCAGAATACGAGCATTGTCAACAGGGTTGTTCAACGCATCTCCACTCAGATCCATTACTGCCCAGCCCGCTGCAAACTCTTGATCGTCGTCTGACAACAGGCCGTTAACGTTGGTAAGCGTACGAATAACTGCTGCATCCTCGTCAGCTTCGGAAGTGTTGCTCGCACTCGCCGTGCCAAAATGAACCACCGTCATCTCGCTACACAATACCGGATCCGCGCCGTCGGGCGTCTCAACGTCTTCAACTTCAGGCCGGATATAAGGCGAGAACTTTGGTCCATCGTTTACTGCATCGGGATCTGCCGGATCGGGTGGCGTTATCATCCCTTCTTCGCGATCATAAACCGTCAAAGACACAGGCTGACAATCGTTGGTATAGTTGGCCGCTGTATCACTCTGGCCACCGACGTAGCCGTAACTAAACGGCGACGTCCATTCCAATACCGCATCCTCGTAAAAACTCTTGGTTGGCATGTTCACGATCCAGTCGGTCAAGCCATTAATTGTAGCGTCAACCACATAATCGTTACTGATAGTTTCAGACATCAGCACGGCTGAAACGGTGTGGTACGAATCGTCGCCCTCGATAAGACTGGGATTCGTATAAGTGGTCTGTACGCCGTTGATCGCAACGGTAGCAGTGTCACTAATGGCGCTGTCCGCAAAGTCTGGCCGGGTATCGCCGGGCGCGTAGTGCAATTCAGAGCCGGTCGCAAGACGTCCGTCGTCGACCAAGTTCTCAATCGCCACCGCGTCGTAGCCGAAAGCAGTGCCCTCAGCGACGTTGATAACCGTCGCAACACCATAAAGACCGCCGCCATTCCAAGTGGCTCCCATGCCGAAGCTACCGACGTTCGCAGCTCCTCCAGCTACGCCAACATCTTCACCATTGGCATCCGCGTACCAAGCACCCTCAGTATCGTTAACGATTGCCCAAGCGTTGCTAATAGTAGCGCAATCTGCTGGCACACCATCCACGTGAGTAATGGCGGTAACGAGCGCCGCGTTAGTCACCTGGCCCATCTCGATAACTTCGATGTAGCCCACTTGCTCACGACTTTCAGCAGCGCCTACCTCTTCGTCATCTTCCAGCAGCAAGAGGTCAGTAAAGGCCTGCTCGCCACCCTCAATTGCCGGCACAGTACAAGACGTGTCAGCAGTGATCATCTTGGCGCCAGTCCCGTCCTCTGAAACAGCAAAAGAGAAGTGATCGTGAGGGGACATATACAGGTTAAAGTCGAGCACCTCTTCGGACTGCTGACTCTCAATAATGCGGACCTTTACCGCCTTCGTGTCAGCCGTCGTGTTAGCGATGCTAATCAGCGTGCTGTTGCCATTCTGCGCAGAGTAAAAGGGGAAGATAAGTGCCTCGCCCGTGTGCTCCGTATTAACGTACATCTGAGCAGACGCGAGACTTGTTATCCCCGCTGCACTGGCCGCCACTGCTAGTGACAGTATATTCTTTTTCATGAATCACTCCTAAAAAGTATTCCAAACGTTTGAATAACGCTGCTAAGTCCAGCAACTCCAAGCAAATAAACCTATTTATTTGCCCAGCTCGTCGGTCTTACGAGTCGCGTGGCCACAGCAAACGCAGGACCGAAGCTACTCAGACTTACCAACTTGAAGAAAAGTAGCATACCCCACTACCTGCCTCAAGCACCTTAAAACTGTTTTTTTTACACCCTTTTAGCCTTGCCAAAGGTGGTCCGAAGAACGGTTTCATAATGGCACGTGCGGAATCGGATCCGCACATTAGGATAGACGAGCAGGGTCTGCTTTTTATTCCTCAGTCGCCAATTTTCTGGGGATTCCGAGGTCTCGGGCTCGCTTGAATGTGCGCCGGATGTCTGGAGCCAAGGATCAAGCGAGCAATGCCACCTGAAAAAATCATAACAAATCGGCCGACTGAAACGCCGGTCAGAGCGCGCAGTTAACGACATCATTATAAACGTGGTTTTGTATACCAGACGCCGTCGATATTCACCCAGGTCTCGGTCAGCTCCGTTGTCAAGTCCTCTTGCATCATAAACCCGCGGAAGGTGATCACCAATCGAACCTTGCAGACCCCAAACTCTTCTGCGCCATCACAGCTAACCTCTCCTAAGCCAGCAGTTTTCCACATATTTCTCCCCGCATAATTTCGGGAGTAGTATTCTGCCGAGTGCGCGGATTGATAACCAGGGCTCGTAAAACTGTAGATACCCTCAATATCAAATGCCATCAGGGCGTCGAGCCATGCCTGAGCGCGAGACATCACTCCCGCTTCGGGACTATCTGACACTGGCGTGGCGCATCCTGACAAAATGGCCATGGCGATCGCAACGGCGACCAACTTGAATCGTGTTCCCATGTACATGCTAAGCCCCGTTCCCCTCAAACTTCACGGGTAGGTCACTGAAGTCCTCGAGACCCTTCATACGGCGCCGCATTTCAAGATTAAGGTCGCGCAACTCGTTTTCACCCTCAACAACCCTAGGAGAAATAAAAATCAGCAGCTCAGTGCGCGAATTGTCTTGAGTCGTGGTGCTAAAGAGTGACCCGAGCACAGGAATATCCATCAAAAGCGGAACACCGCTACGGCCCTTGCTTTCATTGTCTCTGATCAAGCCCCCTAGGACCACCGACTCGCCGGAGCGAACTGCCACTGTAGAGCTGACATTACGCTCGAGAAAACTTCGCTGACCGGTAGCAGCATCTACCGACCCGACATCGGTGATTGACTGGTCTATCTGCAAGGTTACCAGTCTGCCGTCATTGACAGAGGGCGTAACGCTAAGTTTAACGCCAGTATCTTTATATTGTATTGACTGCTGCACGTTACCGCCCGTAGTGACAGTGGAGGCACTGCGAATCGGTTGCTGATCCCCCACGTGAATCGACGCCGTGTGGTTGTCCAGCACCATCACGGAAGGCGTGGAGATCACATTAATGAGGGATTTTTTCGCCAAGGCATTGACGACAGCCTTTACTGCACCAGCGCTGTCTGAAACGCTGTAGGAGAACCCCGGCACCTGAGCACCCAAGCCGCCGCCGAGATCGAGTAACCCCGAGCCAGTATCACCACCACCCAGATTATTGTTAAAAGCCCACTCGAGTCCGTACTCAAGGTCATCGGTCAGCGTGACCTCGATAATGCTCGCCTCGATCAACACCTGGGTGGCCACCACGTCGAGCTTGATCAAGGATTTTTCGATCCGCTCGTACTCATAGGGCGTTGCCAACACCAACAATGAATTGTTGTACTCGTCTGCGACCACCCGCACACCATCTTCGAGTTCAAACTGGCCGCCAATCGATCCCGACGTGCCTCCCGGCTTGGCCCCATCGAGCACGATACCTGCCTCCATAGAGCCGGTTACCCCCGCTCTACCTTGCTTCATGCCGGGCGCCACACTCTGACGCTGGACGCCTGCCGATGTACCGACCGAACCCCCATAAATGGTGCTTAAAAGGCCAGCAAGCTGCGCAGCATTGCCGTTACGCACCTTGTACACATTGATTTGCGGCTCAGAGCCCTGCCGCTCGATGTTATCCAGCGACGCAATCCATTTGCCGACGGTATTCAGATAATGCTGCCGGGGGGAAATCACCAGAATGCTGCTCAAGCGCTCGACGGGTACCACTCTGATCATGGAGGCAATACCTCCCTCTTCGCCGTCGGCATTAGCATTGCCCAATATCTGCTCCAATTCCATAAAAATCTCTTCTACCGCGGCGCTCCTCACCGGGAAAACACCTACCGACACGCCCGCCAGCTGGTCGATATCAAAGGTTGACACAATATCAAGCCAGCCCTCGAGCTGAATCTGGGTTCCCGCGAGTATGAGTATGTTCCGTCGGTTGTCGATGCGCACAAAGGCTTCAGGCGGCGCCACCGGCTCCAAAATATTGGCCATCTCCGTAGCATTAATATTTTGGAGCTGGACGATAACGTTACTAAAGCCCGCCGAGGGCTCAGCGTCGAAGCGGGGCACCGTTTTACGCGCTGTGTCGGACCCGCTGACATAAAAGCGATCGTCTGGGCCTCTGATCATAACAACGCCATTATTCAGGAGCAGCGACTCGAGAATGGGGAGCAACTGGTCCTGCGGAATGGGGGAGCGCGTGCGCAGGGTGATCTCGCCATTGATGGGATGCTCAATCACATAATCCAAACCCAAGGTTTCACCCAGGATGGAATGCACCACCTCCGCCAACGGCGCCTGCTCAAAATTGACCAATACCGCCTCGCCATCCAATCTAATGGGTGGGCGCGGGACAGGCGCAGCGACAAAGTGACCCGTGCCTGAGAAAACTGTGGGCTCGAGCGCCGAGGGTCGAGTCGACCCAGATTCAGCTTCCTCGTCGGCACGCGTCGCTGTGACAGAGGCCACATTGCCCGCCCCTTCAGCGGTGCTCTCAGCAACTATCTGAGCACTATTTGGCGACGCGCACGACACCAAGACCAGTGCTAATGCACACAGCGCCGGTGGATACGCCCGCGAGACTCTAAAACGGTTGGTTTCATCAATGATCATAGTTAATCTCTTTTTTCGGTGTCTGGCGCGCCGCCAGAGGCCGCGGCGTCATCGGCAGCTTTCCTGCGCTGCCGTTTCTTTTTATAAAGGTTGTTAAAGCTGGGCGCCCAATTCTTGGGTTGCTCGGCTTCTTCTTCGCTTGCCACCTTAGACCCTTCTTCGCTTGCCACCTTAGCCCCTCCTTCGCGCGTGACTGGTGCATTCGGCGCACGCCTTGCTTTAGGCAACCCTGCGGCAAGCAGACCCATGGCCAGATGACGCGCCACGCCCCCGCTCTCGAACACAGCCCCCCTCGGTTCGACGGCGGCTAGGGTCCATGCCCCCGTTTTGTCCCCCACCAACAAACGTCGTCGATCACCCCCGTTCTCTTCCAGAATGACCCCTTTGGAATCGCCAGATGAGAATATCCCCAATAACTTGAGATGTTCGAGTACCTTGGGCGGCGGAGCTGGATCATCTTTCACCACAGTTACCGGGGGGGCTTTGACCACCAAGAGCGGCCTTCTGCCTTGCAGAAACAGCGGTCGACTTACGAATTCATCACTCTGGCCCGCATCCGCGGCGTCATCGGTCAAGCGCGACAGATCAGGGCGACTCAGTTCCCCGGGGGGCACTGGCGCGATTTCAGGGGACCACAAATAAAGCACACATAGTCCCAGCCCACCCACTGCAACAAGCGCCCACAAAACTCGCAGTAACTGGTTAAGAGACCAAAAAAATACCGACGGGGACTTCATTGCGTCACCATCAGCGCTGACACATGCACGTCAAGACGCAGCGTCTGTAACTCATCGGGACTTGCATTTTTAGAGCGCCGATTATTGCCCCGTCGAGCGCGCGCGGCGTTGAGCTTAGTCACATCAAGCACCGGCGCGTGCTGATAGACCTCACGTAAAAAAGCGCTCAATGCGTCGGGCAATCCCGTCATATTGAGCTGAACTCTCAGTACGGTAAACCCCTCGGGTGCCATCTCTCCGTCTTGTGATGGCAAAAGCTGACTGCCTCCAACGGTGAGCCCAGACTCTTCAGCGAACCCACGCAAAACTTGCTGCAGCCTCGCGCCGACTTGAGTCTCGTCACTATCGTCACTGAACGCCAGCTCTTGCAGCGCCATCTCGACGGCATTGGCAGCTATATCAATATCATCCCGCGCCAACTCATACCCCTCCAGCCGGGCGATTCTCGGCGCACTGCGACCAATCTCTTTCCAGCCCTGATAAGTGGCAGCAAAGGAGTAAAAACAGAACGCGAACGCGAGAGTTAAGCCACCCGTGCCCGTTGCCACAACCAGCCATCTCGCTTCTCTGGGAAGACCAAAGAGCCAGGACCTGGTCTCGGCAATCATCATTGCTGCGCCTCGACGAGCTGCATGGTCAGGGTGAAGCGCTCCCTTCCCGTGCGATTGTCGCGGGTAAATGCTGATGGTGCCGTCACCTCACTCAAGATACCCGCATTGGCCAGCGTGGTCTGCAATGCCGCTGCGTTAGCAGCCTGCCCCGAAATCGTCAGCCGGTCCTTGTCAAAACTCATGCTGGTGAGGTAAGCCGAATCAGGGGTAAGAGCAGCCATCTGATCCAGCCACCGATCATAGAGTAGCCGGTCATCGTAAAACTCCGATGCCGCTGTCAGCCGATCCTCCATATCGATGAGCGAATTCCTCGCTGCGGTTGCGGTACCGGCTCTTAGCTCCGTCTCTACTAGCATTTCTTTGAGCTGACGTTCCTTGATCGAGAGCGCCCCTGCTGGCCACCACACAATCGCCGCCACTGCCAACGCCAACAAACCCACCTTCGCTGCAGAACGCGCAAGAGTAGCAATGTACTCAGTTTTCCGCTGCGCCTCTCCAAACCCCAAGAACTGAACAAGCTTCCCTTCGCAGTTAGACCAGACCTCAACCTCACGGAGGCGAGAAAGGTAATCCGCTCGAGTCGCGTCTAAATGTGAGTCAATCGCCCGTCGAGAGGCTATGGCCAGAATCAGGATTAAGTGCGATGCCTCTCTCGACAGTACCCGCCATCCGAAACTGGTGTCTTCCTTGGAGAATGGCGAATTGGCCTCCGCCTCAAGCACCGCGATGGCCGCCAGTTCCGTTTCTGCGACTGATGGCAGTTCGATGCGCCTCGTAAGCACCAAATCATCGGGCAGCAAAACCGCAGTCGCATCAGCAACCTCAGATGAATGAGCGCTCAGACCAAAACTCTGTGCATCCTTTTCTTCTACTTGCAGCACGTTACCCTTCAAGCATGCCTTCGGCATAAATCGTCGCTGTAATCCGGACTCGTGTCCCCACAGCAACTGCCGCACGCCCAGCACCACGCTGCCAGCAAATCTTTCGAGATCAAGACCGAACAGCGACCACTGGCTCGCGTCGTTACCAGACTGGGCCACCTTAGACCCCCCCTCTACTAATAGCTGACAAGCTTTCACTGCGAATAAGCGCACTACCCGAACCTGACATCCACACCCGATAGCGTGCCTGAAAACCGTTATCGAATGACAAATTAACGATAACAGCCTTGACGTTTGACTCGCCGCTTTGCACAAGCCGCCTGCGCGCGTAGATTGCATCGAACGTGACCGGACCCGCCGCTAGTGGCAACGACGCTTGGCTGTTTAAGTTCGATTTGCCACCACCACTGGCAGCGCCCGAACTGCCAGCGAGCATGTGCTCGTCGGCAAAGAGCGAGGCCAACTCCGGAGGCGCGTTTGCCGGATCCAAACCCATCGTATTGTGAACGTGCACAAAGTCTTTAATCCGGTCATAAACAGCTCGGGGCAAATTCTCTACCGCCAGCAGCTCCTCCCTGAAACGAAACCCGCTAAAGCCCGTCATGTCCCGCGACACTGGCGAAACCTGATTTCTGTAGTCGATAATGCCTCGCATCATGCCTATTGCCTCACCTGACTCTGCCTGCCCCAGAGCAACGATCGTTTGGAACAACTCTTCTTCAGAAGCATTGTTCAGCGATATCAGTCCCGAAACGGGGCGAACAATCACGCTGCCAACGACGCGCTCAAATCGATATTCGTACGGGCCCAAGGCCTGAGTGGCGCCGTCATCTAAACCCTCTGCCGCACCGACACGCCTTGGGCCTTCTTCCGTGTTTTCTATTCCTGCCCTTAACTGCTGAAATTGCCTGAGAGCGATATCCCGCGACACCAGAAACCCCAAGCCCCTTGATAGCGCCCGGCTTTTTGCCTCGTTAATGCGTAATTCCGACAAGCCGATATCGTCCCGCGCAAAATGGATGACGGCCGTCACCATCAACGACATCCCGGTAATCATCCACAATAAAAGCGCTAGCGCGTAACCAGATTCTGGAAGTGATTTCATTTCGACAACCTGAACTGCTCTAAGCACACCACAATCGGAGGCCACCCTTTCCCAGCGAGCACCAACTCCAGTTTAACCGCCCATGGGAGACTATTGGTCGACTCATCAGTGGGCTCAAAACGTGATGACCATTCACCTAACGGCTCCGCCTGATAGGAAAACGCTAAATTTTCCAAGTCCTTTAGTAAGGGAAAGTCTGGCGCTACCTGCCCCCAATCCGGCGCCTCTAGGGAAGCCCGCAGTGGCGCGAACGAGACTAGTAGCTGCTCATCTCTCACCAACAATTGAATGTGTTGCAAGCCTGCTGCAGCCCCCGCCCGATCAACCGGCGCCACCCAATGCAATGTCGAGGATGAACCCTCAAACAACCCGTCTGCGTTCACCGCATCCTGAAGCGCTTGGCGAATAAAACGGTCTCCCTCCCTGATTTGCGAGGTCTTATTCGCCTCCTGTCGCACACGATCATATGTCATGGCGAAGGTTCTCAGCGCGGTCACCGTTGCCAACATAATCATGGAAAAAAGGGTTGTCGCAACCATCACCTCGACAAGCGTCATCCCTCGAGATTGAGAAATCATTTTAGGACGCCTCTAAGTGGCACAACGGTAAGCAGATCGAGCTCGCGTTGTGCAGACGGCCCTGGCCAGCGCACCCAAACCTGAAGGTACTGGAGCGGCAAGCCCTGCACGGGCAACGCAGCGTCTTCAGCCGCCACAGTTCCAGTAGGGTCGGGTACTGGCCAGGACAGCACTTGCCAGGTGAACTCCTCGAATTCCCCCACCAAACTCGAATTCGGCTCCATAATGTAGCTATGCTCTGAAAGCACCGACTCGGCGAGGGCGGTCGCGCGGGTGTACTGCTCTGCCACCCGAATATTTCGAGTAGCGCCGGCCGCCGCCTGATAGAGGGCGCCCAGCGCCAGCGACAAAATAACCAGCGCAACCAGGGTTTCCAGCAAAGAAAAACCAGAAGAAGTTGAAACCACTGAACGCCCCTCACCGTTGATCACAACGGCTCCTGTTGTACATCTCCAATCAGCCAATCCACCACCAAGCGCGTTCCCGCTCCTGAGGGGCGCTCGATCGTAATCTCCCCGCCCGAAGATCCTCCTGCGGGATAAAATCGAATGACAGCCACATTCGCCCCCGGACTGACCTCAGCGGCAAACACCAGTCCAATGCTTAGTTCTTTAGCCAGCATCTGGTAATCGTCTGACTCTAGATTTTCCGGCTGGTCGGTCAGTGCAAAGCGATTAAGGGTAGGGTCGACAACCAAATCAATAGGCTTCCCCTGAGATCGGGATCGGAGCCTCGCCCTCTTGGCCGCAGAAGACAGCTCCCTGACGGCATCCCGATACTCCATGGTCGAGAGGAATGTCCCT
>CAJWWJ010000062.1 GCA_913048575.1 uncultured Halieaceae bacterium | reverse complement strand
TGGCATGCGTCACCAATATACGTGGATTCGGTCGACGAACAGCATATTGCCACGTTAACCCTATTTCACGGATAGCACCTCAGAACAGGCTGTGCTCCCGGCGATCAGGCAGCGGGACTTTACCGCTACAAACACCTTGATAAAAATCTCCCAGAGTGTCGTCGCCGAATTCCGGCGTTGCCTCGGCGTCATAGATTTGCGCCACTTCATCCCACACCAGCATGGACTCAGAGGCATAAAACTGCGCGATACGCAGAAACTCCGCGCGCTCCGCCATCCGGTGCGAGAAGAGTGTCAGCGGTGTAATCAGCCAACGTAACCAGGTAAACATGTTGGCGGGCAAGGATCGATGGCGGCAAGGTTGACCCGCCGCCTCACAGATCATCTTTGCTTGCACAAGCGGCGTGATGGCGGGCCCCGGGCCGCCGATAATGCGTCGCACAGTACCCTGTCTCGATTCGGTAAGTTGACCGACGATGAATCGCGCCAAATCTCGATCTGAGATTGGCTTGCAGGCAGTGTGCTCCCCTGAACCAAACAATAAAAATGGCTTGCCCGCTTGCACCCGCGATAATTGTCCCACCAAGGATCGAAAAAAAGCGGTAGCACGAATGACAGTGGCAGGCACAGGGGAGTCATGGAGTAACTGCTCGAACTGCCACTTCGCCCTTTGAAATGCCAAGACCGGCTTCTGGACGCAAATTGCTGAGAGCAGCACAAAATGACTGACGCCATCGCGTTCAGCGTGTTTTAGCAGTTTTTGATTCGCTTCAAAGTCAACGCAATGCGCGTCAGCGGGCGCCCCGGTGCGACTCGCGAGACAGGACACAACAGCTTGGACAGCGGGTACGTGCCTGTCCCAATCGCCGTCGGCAGTGATATCTGCCTCAACAATAGTCACCGCCTTGGGGTCATCAATAACCAGGTCATGTCCGCGGCGCGCAAGTGCAATCACCTCGTAGCCCTGAACGACCAATTCTTTCAGCACTGCCTGACCGATATAACCTGTTGCGCCCGCCAGTAATACCCGCATAAGAATGCCTGTCCTACATTTTTTTGGTCCACCCTAGGGGGGCCATAGCATCCGGTCAATGGTGAAAGCAAAGGCGCACTGCATGGGTGGAAGTTAAAAGACACTGCTCCACCCTGAATAGAGCGGTAAAAACCTGACGCTTTCGCTACAGTACGGGATCAATTAATGCTCAGGCGCTTAAGCTATGTTAGCCCCCGGTGAACCAATGAGTCCAGCCGACGAGTCCCGCGTTATCGAAATGGCATGGGAGGACCGTACTCCCTTTGAGGCAATAGCCGCACTCTATGGGCTGTCGGAATCTAGGGTCATCACCCTAATGCGGTCAGCCCTGAAACCCCGTGCATTTCGCAACTGGCGCCAGCGGGTGGCGGGTCGAGCAACTAAACACGAGGCACTGCGCAACCCCGCAATATCGAGGGGTTATTGCAAAACCCAGTACAAAGTGCGCGCGAAATAAGGTCACAGCTATGGAATTCGCAGGTATTCTCAGTCTATCCGCCACATTGGGTGCTATGCTGTTTTTCGCCATTGCTGTGGCACCTACTGTCTTTCAGGCGCTACCCGCTGATCAAGCCGGTCTATTTTTGCGCCGGCTTTTTCCACGTTATTACGCCGCTCTCATACTGGGCTCAACCATAGCCGGTGTGTTGCTGCTGCCCACTCAATCATTAGCCGCAGGGGTATGCTTTTTAGTGGTGGCGTCGACTTTATGGGTGCGGCAGATTCTCGTGCCTCAAATCAATCAGCTCCGTGACAAAGAGCTGGCTGGCGATGCTGCAGCCGGAGTAGGTTTTGCACGGTGGCATCGCATTTCGGTAGCCATTAATCTGACACAACTCATCGCTCTGGCGACCCTGTTGATGATGATGTAGTTCATCCGTCAGACGCCCCCACTGGCGTAAGGTTTTGCTGTTATGAATCCCGAACTGCTTTGGGTTTTCATCCCCACGATTGCTGCCATATCGCTCACTCCAGGAATGTGCATGACCCTCGCCTTCACACTGGGGTTATCCCAAGGGTATCGCCAGACATTGTGGATGATGTGGGGTGAACTCGCAGGGGTCGCCACCGTTATCGTCACCTGTGTGCTTCTCCTGGCGTGGATCCAATCCCTCTCGACAATCTATTTCACTGCGCTCGCATTAATCGGGGGAAGTTATTTACTCTGGATAGCCTACCGGCTCTGGACTCAACCAGCACACTTTGAGCTGGGCGAGGGACAACAAGCACGACTGGCGCCGCTGGCGTTGGCTACCTTGGGGTACACCACCGCGATCATGAATCCCAAAGGTTGGGGATTCATGATTGCCCTGCTACCTGGATTTATCTCCCCCGAGTATTCCACGACTCAGCAGCTAACGGTTTTTCTGGCGGTCATGCTGCCTTCAGAATTTCTGTTTATGAATCTCTACGCCTCTGGCGGAAGCGGTTTACGGCGCCTCCTCACCAGTGATCGGCAGCTGGCGCGACTCAACAAAATCTCTGCCGCCTTGATGGTGTCAGTAGCCTTGCTAGTACTCACCAAACTATAGCGTCGGATAAAAAGCGCTCAAATGTTGGGCGCCCAACTGGCATGAAATCCGAACGGCACCCTCTGGGGCAAGGTAACCCGTGCCATCGGCCCGCGCGTAATATCCTTGGCATCAAACACCAAACACTGGGACACCCAATCACAGGTATTGGTCACTAATGTGATCACATAACCGTCGTCTTCGTCGTTGTCTCGGGTGGCTCCTGACTTCGGTGCGTAGACAGCTTCACTCCCAAAGACCCTCTCTCCGTAGTCCCATTGCTGACGACTACCCGTATCGTTGTCATATTTAACGAGACCCGTGAAGCGCAAGGTATGGCCACCCTCCTCAAGGAGCGGGATGCGCTGGTGGTAAGCGTAGCGGCTCTTGATTCCGGCGTAGAGAGGGTTGGCTTTGTTGAATTCCGTGTTGAGGTCGTCAATATCTCCCTCTCGCACCTCTCCAGTTCGTAAGTTAAAGCGCCATCGATAGTTATTAGCCTCGAGCCGCATGTAAGCCAACATATGGGACAGCTCCCCCTCATCGCCGGTCGCTGATGGCATGGGGTTGATGGAGCGACATCCATCCATGACCACCCAGTCGCCCTCTTCCCAGCAATTACTCACGTGCAAAATGTAGCAAGGCTCACATTCAAACCAGCGAATATCGCCGCCGTGACCGTGGCGTGGAATTAACCCAAATCGCGTCGGAATGTCGCGATGAAAGGTGAGCACACGTAAGTGATGACGCTGCAAAACCTGAGGGTCATGGAAAAACGGCAGATCATGAAGAATGGTGTAGTTCGGGGTGAATCCAATATCGTGGGGTAACCGAGGACCCGGCAGATCGATCGCCACCTCATGCCGTAATTTACCGGAGGGATCCGCCACACCGTAGGTCATATACGGGGGTTCATCGCCGTAATCGAAGAACAATAACTCGCCGGTCGCCCAGTCGACCTTCGAATGAGCCGACAGGCGACGATGTCGACGACCGGGAAGCTCAAAGTACCCCTCGGTTTCTAGGGTTTGAGGATTGAGTCGATAGGGGTGGCCGGCGTTGTACCACAGGGTCATCAAGCTGCCGGCAAAGTAAAACAGATCCGTGTTGGAGGTGTCCTTGATACCGAATTCCGAGGTGGCAAAATCGAAGGGCCCCATCACACCGTTGGATGTAGAGCACCCTGCCTGCCGCTCAGCAGCGAGCGCTACAGTCTCTACATAGCGATTACGGTAGCTGGCCGCACCTTCGCAAAAAGACACGGCATGGACCATGCCATCGCCGTCAAACGGATGGTAACGATTGCCCGGTTGATGGATAGGGTTGGGGCCATTTCTGAAATAGGTCCCCAGTAAATCAGTGGGTAGATCACCTTCCACTTGCAGGCCACTCTGATTCAGCTCAAGTGTCGTTGGAGCATACAGGCCATGCAGATAAGGGTTATCGAGACCATAAATCCAAGGCTGGGTATGCTCGAATTCGGCAACGCCGCCGATACAGCCAGTTGTCACCGGATAGGCGGGCAAACGTAACGCTTGATTCATTCTTTTCTCCGCCAATATTGGATGCGGCGTTCAGTTTTAGCGTAACAGGGAAAATTCCTCTTCTGCAACGCAAGATCAGGCCGGGTGAGCAACGCAATTTCTGGGGTGCTTGCCTTAAGGTAGCCCTTGCGCTGTACCCAACCCCCGCCTAGGATCCGACGAGTTCTATGGCGAGTTTCACTATGTCTGCTCTACGAGCCCGTCTCAGGCTGCCACTGTTTCAGGCCCCCATGTTCCTGCAGTCGGGGCCGGACATGGTCATTGCCGCTTGCCGGGCAGGTATTGTCGGGAGCTTTCCCTCACCGAATGCCCGCACAACAAAAGAGCTAGAGGCGTGGTTGCGGCAGATCACTTCTGCCATCGATACCGAAAGCGATGCACCGTGGGCCATCAACTTAATGATGCATCGCTCCAATCCGAGACGACTTGACGATCTGGAACTGGCTGCTCGGTTTGAGGCACCGCTTATCATCACGGCACTTGGGAGCCCCCTTGAGGCGATAGATATCGCACACCAATACGGCGGGCGGGTTTTCGCCGATGTCATCAATCCCGAACTCGCTCGCAAAGCCATCGACTCCGGCGTCGATGGACTCGTTCTGGTAACCGCCGGTGCTGGGGGCCATACGGGACAGCTGTCAGCCTTTGCATTTGTTGAGGAGGTGCGTCGTTTCTGGGAGGGTGACCTTGTCCTAGGGGGCGGTATCGTCAGCGGCAGAGGCATTAGGGCGGCAGAGATCCTAGGGGCAACCTATGCCTATATGGGGACGCGATTTATTGCGACAGAGGAATCGCTGGCCGACCCACGTTACAAAAATATGGTTGTGGCGTCATCGGCGAAAGACATTGTGTGCTCTGATGCAATATCGGGGGTACCTGCAAATTGGCTGCGCCCAAGTTTGATTCAGGCCGGATATGACCCTGATCATTTACCACCCCCTGGAGAAATAAATGTGGGTGATGCATCGGGAGACCCCACGAGGTGGAGAAATATCTGGTCGGCGGGCCAAAATGTGGGGAGCATCGACGCGATATTACCGATAGCCCAGTTGGTCGACCAGCTGGAGCAGGAATACCAGCGAGCGAGCAATGATTGAACTGCCAAAAAGCCGCCCCAGTCGCATTCAGGCACTGACCGAGAAAGGGCATTGGGGCTCAGCAACCCTTCACAGCCTGTTATCACATCAGGCAAAAAACCAACCCGGTGCGCTGGCGGTGGCGGATCAACCCAACAAAGAGTCGCTTGTAGGAGCGCCATCGGTCCGCCTCAGTTTCAAAGAACTCGATATCGCCAGCGATGCGCTCGCGGCTCAACTCCTTGAGAAGGGAGCAGGAGCGGAGAGCCGGTTGCTGGTGCAGTTGCCCAATATCGTCGAATTGGTGGTGTGCTTTTATGCTAGCAGCAAAATCGGGGCGGTGATATCGCCGCTGCCGGTTCAGTACGGCACCCACGAAATAAGCTCACTTGGTGCAACGCTAAGCGCAACGCACTTTATCGGCTGCCAGTTTTTTCGCGGTCAAAATCTTTCGGAAATTGCCGGCAAAGCGCTTCCCAATATTCCAATATGGTCTTTGGGTAGCGAACTTGAGTGTCTGGCCACTGCGATCGGTCTGGCGTCGAAGGAGCGCTTGCGGTTTCATCAGGAGCAGCTCACCGACCCTGCAAACAGGATCCTGACGGTATGCTGGACATCGGGCACTACGGGAACGCCAAAGGGTGTTCCCCGATCGGCAAACATGTGGATAGCAACGGCGAGGGCTACTGCGGAGGCAGGGGGCTATCAGCCCTGCGAACGATTACTGAACCCCTTTCCGCTAGTGAATATGGCCGCCATTGGGGGATTTCTGTTTGCTGCTGCCGAGCTCGGTTGCGCCTTGATACTGCATCACCCTCTGGATCCAGCGCTGTTCCTACAACAAATGCAGGAAGAACAGATTCACTTCACCATCGCACCGCCGCCCTTGCTCAACCAACTGGCCTCAAAGCCCGAGATGTGGCGGGCATTTGACTTCAGTACGCTGCGTGCCGTGGGCTCGGGCTCTGCTCCACTCTCACCCGATATGATCAAGACCTTTGAGCGGGATTACGGAAAGCCGATTATCAATTTCTATGGATCCAACGAGGGTCTAGCGCTTTTTGCTACGCCAGAGACCGCCCCAACCTCTGAACTGCGCGCCACGCACTTTCCACGCTTTGGGGTCACGGGGATTGAGTGGCCTGGCCGCGCGGCACAAATGGTGAGAAGCAAAATCATCGACCCGGATACGGAAGACGAGCTGGAAGAGCCCGGCGCCATAGGCGAGCTGTGCTTTGCCGGTGCGACCGTCTTTGACGGGTATCTCGGCACCGCCAATGAAACGGTGTTTACCAAAGACGGTTATTTTCGCAGTGGCGACCTGGTCGAGATAAGCGGTCAGGCGCCCCATTACTACCGGATCGTTGGCCGCTGCAAAGACATTATTAATCGCGGTGGCATGAAAATCTCCCCGACAGAAATCGATGCCTTGATGGAAGCACACCCTGAGATCGCTGAGGCAGCTGTTTGCGCTTATCCTTGTGCTGAATTGGGTGAAAGAGTCTGTGCCTATGTCGTGACAGCCAACGAGGAATTTGCCCCGTCGCTAAAGGCGCTGTGCGATTATTTGCTGGAGCGCGGTCTTGCTAAATTCAAGCTGCCAGAGCGAATCCACTACCTCTCGGCGCTGCCCAGAAACCCCATGGGCAAGGTAGTGCGCACAACGCTTCATACTTTTCCGACAACGCTAGAGGAGAACAGCTGATGCACGCTCCCATTTATATTCTTGGTGGCAGCCAAACTGACTTTGCCCGCAATTGGGCGCGGGAAGAACTGGAAATCTATGATTTGTTTGCCGAGGCGCTGCAGACGGCCGTCATCGATGCAGATATTGAACCCGCGCAAATTCAGGTAGGACATGTGGGTAACTTTGTCGGTGACCTGTTCACCCGACAAGGCCTTCTCGGGGGGTTTTTTGGGCAGGTGTATCCCGAGCTTGGAAACCTCCCCACTGCTCGACACGAAGCTGCATGCGCGTCGGGTTCAATCGCGATACTCGCCGCCATGCGGGATATCGAAGCAGGCCACTACGATGTCGCCTGCGTTCTGGGTCTTGAACTGATGCGAAATGTCGATGGCAAAACCGGGGCGGAATACTTGGGTGCCGCGGCCTGGCAGGGCCACGAGGCCACCGCGTGTGACTTTCCTTGGCCCTTTCTTTTTGATCGTCTGACCCAGGAATACGATGCGCGCTACGGCATTGCAGATGAACACTTAACACAGATCGCAGAAATCAATTTTAGCAATGCCCGTCGGAACCCCCGAGCGCAAACCCGGAATTGGGAATTTGCTGAGGGAAGCTTTGGTAACGACGCTGCGCTGAACCCTTCCGTGGAAGGTCGTGTGCGAAAACTCGATTGCGGGCAAATAACTGATGGTGCGGCCTGTGTCGTGCTCACCAGCGAGCGCTTTGCCAAAGCGCACTGCCAGAAAAAGGGATTGGGCCTTGCTGATCTGGCACGCATCAAAGGGTGGGGGCATCGCTCGGCGCCCATTTTGTTGGAAACCAAACTTGCGGCTTCTCAAGACCAACCACTGATCTTCCCCCACGCGGCGCATACCTTAACCGACGCTCGAACCCGGGCAGGCTTGAATTGCATCACTGATTTGGACGGCCTAGAGACCCATGACTGCTTCACGGTGACGGAATATATGGCCATCGATCATAGTGGTCTCACTGCACCAGGCGAGAATTGGAAGGCCGTTGAAGAAGGTCGCATTGCTCGCGATGGGGATTTCCCGATCAACGCCAGCGGCGGCCTTATTGGACTGGGGCATCCGGTTGGGGCGACCGGCGTGCGTATGGTGCTCGATTGCGCTCGGCAGGTAACGGGCCAGGCGGGGGATTACCAAATTCCCAAGGCGGAGAATCTCATCACCTTCAACGTCGGCGGCAGCACCACAACCTGCGCCAGCTTTGTGGTGGGCGTGGGTTCGTGAAAGATGTTTTTATTTACGACGCGATTCGCAGTGCCCGCACCCGGGCCAGGCCAGACGGTGGTCTCCACGAGTTAACCCCCTCAGCCCTCCTCAAGCACCTCTACCAGGCGCTCGTGGCGCGCAATACGCTGGATACCGCCCAGATATCAGAAGTTATTCTGGGGTGTGTTACCCAAAACGGTGAGCAGGCAGCCAATATCGCCAAAACCTCGGCACTCTATGCGGGCTGGCCGAGCAGCGTCTCGGGGTTAACCGTTCATCGCTTCTGTTCCTCCAGTATTGATGCAATCGCGCTTGCCAGCCTGAAAGTGGCCACCGGGCAGGCACAAGCGATGGTCGCTGGAGGAGTCGAGATGATGTCTCGCGTGCCAATGCTCTCTGATAATGCGCGCGTGTTCAGCGACCCCGAATTTGCGCTGCAACATCACATGCTGTTGATGGGTAGCGGCGCCGACCTGATTGCCACCCGAATCGGTGCGACACGGGAAGCCTGTGATGCCGTTGCACTGCAAAGCCAGCATCGCGCAGCCCAAGCGCAACAAGAGGGACGATTCGCTTCGATTGTGCCCATCACCACTTCTACGGGTCCTATAGAAAAAGATGAATGCATCCGGGCAGACATATCGGCCAAGCAGTTGGCCAGACTACCCGCCGCCTTTGGAGAGTTGGGTGCAGCAGGTGCCGATCAGATACAGTTGGCGCAGTATCCAGAGCTTGAGCAAATTCAACACGTGCACACTGTAGGAAATTCACCAGCAATGTGCGATGCGGCAGCCCTAGTGCTTCTGGGTGACGAAGCTTTTGGGCGCCAATCGGGACTCACACCCAAAGCACGGCTGGTTGCCAGCAGCACCGCTTGTGGGGACCCGTTCGAAGTCGTCAGCGGATGCATCACCGTCACCGAGAAACTGCTACTGCAGAGTCAGCTACAAACCCATCAAGTCGACCTCTTTGAGATCCATGAAGCCTTCGCCGCAACAGTGATTAAAACAAGAGAAACATTGGAGATCGATGACACCCGGCTCAACGTCAACGGTGGTGTAATCGCATTGGGCCACCCAATGGGGGCTACGGGGGCCATTATGATGGGCACTCTGCTCGACGAGCTGACTCGCCAACATCTTGACCGGGGTATTATCGCTGCCAGCGGTGCCGCAGGCAGCGGCAGCGCCTTATTGATTGAGCGACACTGAAAGGTTTAGCGCGGTATTCAATTGGTAAATCCGATCGTCTGATAGTCATCGGTGCAGTCAGCGCACCCAAACCGGTGAGCTCCATACCCGCTCTTGCAGGGTCTTGTGAAGATCGGGCCGTGGTTCAACACCGGCGCGTAGGGCGTCCCAAGTTGACCAGCGACAAGTCGGGTTCTCCAATGCTCTGACATAATAGAACGCACGGCTGTCCGGGTCGTAGTCCGGGTCTTGCCAGACCGTCTTCAACTCCGACGCGCCCACTTCTGCCGTGATGCTGCAATCCGTAAGATTCACCTTGGCACCGTTGTCGGGACAGCGGTGTGTCTCGGGATCAGGAGTCAGCCCGTCTGAGCAGGCCACGTCGTAGACCTGCTCGTAGGTTTCACCCCCTTGCTCCCAGCCCTTGATGATTTGCAAGCGCTGTAGCGCAGTGCCCCGCGGGTCTGCACTGGCCCAGGCCACGAACTGTGGCGCCTCACCTGAGTTGACGAGCTCACCGCCCATCGCCACGCCGCCCGCGTAGGCCTCTTCGATCATGGTCTC
>CAJWWJ010000061.1 GCA_913048575.1 uncultured Halieaceae bacterium | reverse complement strand
GCTGACAGTAAAACAAAGTGCCGTATGTGATGGCGCTCAGCGCAGGCAAGCAACCGTCTGTTCGCCTCATAATCGACTTTTTGCGCATCATCAGGCGCACCACTGCGGCTAGCGAGACACGAAATCACGGCATCGAACGCGGGTATGTGCTCGCTCCAATCAGCGTCCTCGACAACATCGGCTTCCACAACTGTCACCGCCTTTCGCAGTGCTTCGGGTAATAAACGCCCTGGCCGAACCAGCGCCACAACATCGACACGACGCGCCACCAGTTCTCGCAGAACCGCTGCTCCCATGTAACCCGTAGCACCTGCCACTAACACCCGCATCGTTTTGCCTCACCGCCCGTGATTTCACCGTAGGCGCGGCAATGGTATTCGTCAATGGTACAGCGAGGGTTATTCTGGTGGCAGGAGGTCGATCCGTTTATCACCTTCTTTCCGCAGTCAGATTCGCTAGAGTGCCGGCTCTGTCAAAACGATCTGAACGGGCATTATGAACACGCCATCGCCACAGATAGCCACATCTGACGTTTCTCGTATTATTGAGATGGCGTGGGAGGACCGCACTCCCTTCGAGGCCATTGAAACGCTTTATGGTCTGACAGAAGCGGCTGTGATTACATTAATGCGCTCCGAGCTAAAGCCCCGCGCCTTTCGTAATTGGCGGCAGCGCGTCTCAGGTCGAAGCACTAAACACGCCCAGCGACGCGACCCAACGGTGTTAAGAGGCTATTGCCCGACCCAGTACAAGCAACGATCAAAGTAAGGAGCGGTGAGTGGAAACAATTGCGTTATACGTTGTGGCAGCCACCTTAGGCAGCATGGTTTTTTTTGCAGCAGGCATCGCGCCCACTGTGTTCCAGAGCCTTCCAGAAGCCGAGGCGGGCCAGTTTTTACGGCGCCTGTTTCCTCGTTACTACTTAGCACTCATCCTCGGGGCGGGGGTCGCAGGGCTCTGCTTTGCCACAACTTCGCCACTGGCTGCCGCGATCTGTTTCATTATCGCCGGCTCTACTGGTTGGGTGCGGCAAGTTTTGGTGCCGCGCATTAACGAACTCCGCGACGCTGAGCTCGGTGGCGATGCCGACGCCGGACAGCAGTTTGCTCGCCTGCATCGATGGTCGGTCGGTATCAATATGGTTCAATTGCTGGCACTGCTGATCCTCCTTTTCAGGCACTAAAACGCTGATCCGAGCGAGACGTCCGCCCCAAATCTCTGCGCCTGCTCAGGTAGATGAAACGCATTCTCAGTTGCTGCCACAACAAGCACCTGCGGCCCCTTACAACTCCCCATGGTCCTCAGGGCTTTTTGTCTCAAGTGCTAGATCACCCTGTGATACCGTTGCCCGCTAGGGGGCGGCGACGGCTGCTCATCAACTAGGGCGACCCTCAGTGGTGATAAGCAGCGGCCATCACCCTTTTTCAATCAGAGATGTGTCCACGAGGAGAAATGCGGTATGAGTGCAACCCGTATTGCGGTACTGGGTTCTGGCGATGCAACCCCAATACTCGATGACACCACTGTGCCAGCCCCGCTGCAGGTGAGTGGCATCGATACGACTTTATTGCCAGTACCGGGAGCCTCTTTTCCTCTCACACCAAATGACCGGCTGAAATGTGAGCAGGCTTATTTGGCAGCCGGTATTGAGGCGGCTGATGCGGGCGCCGATGCGATCTACATTAATACCGTTGGAGACTATGGTCTCAATGCACTCAATCAAGTGCTATCGATCCCCGCGATGGGGGCGGGATCAGGTGCCCTCAAATACGCATTAACATCCGCGAGTTCTTTTAGCATCGTAACGCTGTGGCCACCTGCAATGCGCTTCATTTATGACGCAATGCTCGCTGACAGCAACCTGACGCAATACTGCGATGACATCGTGCACTTGTCTGACGATACGCTACTAGCGACCTCATCCGGCCCGCTTGAGGCGATGGAGACGGTACAAGCCTGCGGGATCACGACACTGGACAAGATCACCGATGTCATTCAACGCGTCAACGCACGCCACCCCGATAGCTCGGTGGTTTTAGGATGTACCTGTATGTACCCCATTGCCTCGCGGTTGCGAGAGCGAGACCTGTCGGTCATCGAACCGATGGGCGCAGGCTATCGTCAGCTCGCTGACGCGACTCGACACTAAGTCTCGGCGACAACTCAACAACGAGTACTAAAGCATGAGTACTGATCTGCTCTGGATTTTTATCCCGACGATTGCCGCTATTTCGCTAACACCCGGCATGTGTATGACCTTGGCATTTACCGTGGGTCTGTCGCAGGGCTACCGCCACACGCTCTGGATGATGTGGGGAGAACTTGCCGGCGTGGCTACCGTCGTCGTCACTTGCGTTGTGTTACTCGCCTGGATCCAAGTGCTGCCTAAGGCCTATTTCACCCTGCTAGCGCTGATCGGCGGAACCTATCTATTGTGGGTGGCGTATCGCCTTTGGACGGCACCCGCGCGCTTTGAGCAAGGTGAAGGGCGGCCCAGAGTGACACCAGCCGCACTACTCGCACTGGGATATACCACCGCGGTGATGAATCCAAAAGGTTGGGGATTTATGATCGCACTCCTTCCCGGGTTCATGTCATCTGACACTGCAGTGCCTCAGCAATTAATGGTCTTTCTCGGTGTAATCCTGCCCTCAGAGTTTTTATCAATGAGCCTTTACGCAAGCGGCGGGAGTGGCCTACGTCGACTCTTGAGCAGCGAAAAACACTTGGCGGCGCTGAATAAAGTCGCGGCGAGTTTGATGGTGCTGGTCGCAATACTGGTATTGATCAAAATCTAGCCGTCACAATACTCATCGATAGTCAGATACCCGGTGCCCAACTGGCATGGAATCCAGACGGCACCCGCTGCGGCAAGCTAATGCGTGCTACTGGACCGGCGCTCACGTCGGTGGCGTCAAATACGAGGCAATGGGAGGTCCAGTCTTGTGAGTCAGTGACGAGGGTAATGACATAGCCATCATCCTCGGCGTTCGCTCTTGTTGCCCCCTGTCTTGGAGCAAAGACCGCCTCACTGCCAAAAACGCCTGACCCGTAATCCCATTGCTGCCGCGAGCCGGTCTCATTGTCATATTTGACTAAACCGGTAAACCGTAAAGTGTGCCCACCCTCGTCCAGCAGAGGAATGCGCTGATGGTAGGCATAGCGGCCCTTAATGCCTGCATAGAGTGGATTCGCTTTATTGAACTCGGTATTGAGATCATCAATGTCACCCTCGCGGACCTCTCCCGTTCTGAGATTGAAGCGCCAACGATAATTATTCGCCTCAAGCCGCATATAAGCGAGCATATGGGACAGTTCGCCCTCACCACTAGTAGCGGCCGGCATGGGGTTTCTAGACCGACACCCATCCATCACGACCCAATCGCCCTCTTCCCAACTATTACTCACGTGCAAAATGTAACAAGGTTCACATTCGAACCAACGAATGTCTTCGCCACGACCGTGCCGCGGGATTAGCCCGAAACGAGTGGGAATGTCGCGGTGGAATGTCAGGACCCTTAAATGATGTCGCTGCAGTACTTTGGGGTCATGAAAAAACGGCAGGTCATGCAAAATTGTGTAGTTGGGCGTGAAGCCAATATCATGGGGTAGACGCGGACCGGGCAAATCGATGGCCACCTCATGCCGCAATTTTCCCGACGGGTCAGCCACCCCGTAGGTCATATAGGGCGGTTCATCACCGTAGTCGAAAAATAATAATTCACCGGTGGTCCAATCGACTTTTGAATGCGCCGACAACCTGCGTTGAGGACGCCCTTCCAGCTCGAAATAGCCGGTTGTTTCGAGCGTATGGGGATCCAGCCGGTAGGGATGTCCCGCGTTGTACCACAACGTCATGAGACTCCCCGCGTAATAGAACAGATCCGTATTGGACGTATCTTTGATACCGAATTCAGACGTCTCAAAGTCAAAGGGGCCCATGACACCATTTGACGTTGACTGTCCCATAGCACGCTCAGCAGTCAGCGCTACCGTATCAATGTATCGATTGCGATAACTCGCTGATCCCTCACCAAAGGACACCGCATGGACCATGCCATCGCCATCAAAGGGATGATATCGGTTACCCGGCTGGTGAATGGGGTTCGGCCCGTTGCGGAAATAGGTTCCCACGAGGTCAGTCGGGAGTTCGCCTTCGATGGACAAACCGGACTCAGATAGTTCTAGCGTGGTCGGCGCATAGGCTCCGTGAAGATAAGGGTTATCAATGCCATAAATCCACGGCTGGGTGTGTTCAAAATCGACGGCACCGCCAATACACTCTTCAGTCACTGGAAACGTTGATCGGCGCAGCGCTTGATTCATTATGTGGTCTCCGCGCGATGCTCGCTAGCGGTTAGCAAGAGTCCAGAATAACAAGGAAAAATGAGTCTCCGCAACGTCCGGAAATGGCCTACGCGACTCGTTCGCGAGTCTTTTGAATAGCCCTCCGTGTGGAAAGCATTCCAGCGCTTGCGCTCCACCAGTCTGCATCCTAGGATCACAACATGATCTTGGATGGCTGACACATGTCTACTGTACGAATCCCTTTGAACTTACTGCTATCCCAGATGCCTCGGTATGGTGCGCTGGGGCTACCGAACCGCGATTGCCTCCATCGAATCCAGTTACCATTTTGAGGAGCAGAGCGGGTTTGAGGAGCAGAGCGGGTTTGAGGAGCAGAGCGGGAATGATGGGTGCGCTTGAGCTGCCCCCTTTGCTGATTAAGGTGCCGTTCTGTAAAAGAGGGCATCGACGGCCATCGTTACGGCGAACCCAATTTGTCACGGCACGGGTTCATAATCCAATCAGCGCAGTCGTCCACACCGAACTCCCCGCGTTCGGCAATAGTAATAAGGAGAACCTCTGATGCATCAGCCCATTTATATCCTTGGCGGAAGCCAAACGGACTTTGCCCGTAACTGGACCCGTGAAGGATATGAAATTTACGATCTGTTCTCTGAAACGCTCCAAACAGCCGTGCAAGATGCCGACATTGAACCGTCACAGATCGAGGTCGGGCATGTTGGGAATTTTGTGGGCGATCTTTTCACTCGCCAAGGGCTCCTAGGCGGCTTCTTTGGACAGGTTTATCCCGAGCTAGGGCACTTACCAACCGCTCGCCATGAGGCAGCTTGTGCCTCAGGCTCAATGGCGATTCTCGCTGCGATGCGGGACATTGAGGCGGGTCATTACGACGTCGCCTGCGTGGTAGGGGTCGAATTAATGCGCAACGTAGATGGCCGCACTGGCGCGGATTATCTCGGTGCGGCCGCTTGGCAAGGCCATGAGGCCACCGATTGTGATTTTCCGTGGCCCTTTCTGTTTGATCGTCTCACTCAAGAATATGACGCGCGTTACGGTATTTCCGATGACCCACTGACCCGCATTGCAGAAATTAATTTTGGCAATGCCCGTCACAATCCTCGTGCGCAAACCCGGGAGTGGGCATTTGCCGAGGGAAGCTTTGGTCATGATCCAGCGCTCAATCCGTCTATCGAAGGCCGTGTCCGGAAACTCGATTGCGGCCAAATCACCGACGGCGCGGCTTGTATCATTCTCGCCAGCGAACGCTTTGCTAAGGCCCACAGCCAGACCCGAGGCAGGCAGCTGACAGATGTCCCAAGAATTAAAGGATGGGGACACCGATCTGCACCCATTTTGCTAGAGACCAAGCTCGCCGCATCGAAGGACCAGCCCCTCATCTTTCCCCATGCGGCGCAAACCTTAACGGATGCGCGAACCAGGGCCGGTATGCACCGCATTACCGACCTCGACGGTTTAGAAACCCATGACTGCTTCACGATCACAGAATATATGGCGATTGACCATAGCGGTCTAACCGCTCCGGGCGACAGTTGGAAGGCCATAGACGAGGGTCGTATTACCCGCGATGGCGATTTTCCGATCAATCCGAGTGGCGGTTTGATTGGGTTGGGTCATCCGGTGGGGGCCACTGGCGTTCGTATGGTGCTGGACTGTGCTCGCCAGGTAACCGGTCAGGCAGGGGCGTATCAGCTGCCCAACGCCGAGAACATGATGACGTTTAATGTAGGTGGCAGCACCACGACCTGCGCCAGCTTTGTCGTCGGCGTCGGTCAGTGAAAGAGGTCTTTATTTACGACGCGATTCGCAGTGCCCGGACCAAAGCCAAGCCGAGTGGAGGCCTGCATGAGCTAACCCCTCCTGAACTGTTAAAGCCACTTTATAGCGCCTTAGCGTCGCGCAATCAGCTAGATCCCAGTCGTATCGCAGAAATTATCCTCGGATGTGTCACCCAGCATGGGGAACAAGCGGCCAATATCGCTAAGACATCAGCGCTTTATGCGGGTTGGCCTCAGGACATAGCCGGTCTTACCGTGCACCGATTCTGCTCATCAAGCGTCGATGCCATTGCCCTCGCGGGTTTGAAAATTGCTGCGGGCCAAAGCACTGCGATGGTAGCAGGTGGCATCGAAATGATGTCTCGCGTGCCCATGCTGTCAGACCACGCCCGAGTCTTTAACGACCCAGATTACGGACTCGCCCACCAAATACTGCTGATGGGCAGTGGTGCCGACTTAATTGCCACGCGGCTAGGTGTGTCGCGGGAAACCTGTGACGCAGTAGCTCATCAAAGCCAGCAGCGCGCTGCACAGGCACAACGTGAAGGACGCTTTAAGTCAATCATTGCGATAGAAACCTCACACGGCTGGGTCGATCAAGACGAGTGTGTCCGTGGAACACTCACTCTCGATCAGCTCGCCGCACTGCCACCCGCGTTTGCTGCCCTTGGCGCAGCCGGCGCCGATCACATGCAACTTGAGAAGTTTCCAGAATTGACCGCCATCCAGCATGTGCACACGGCAGGCAACTCCCCGGCCATGTGTGACGCCGCCGCGCTGGTCTTAATGGGAGATAAACAGTTGGGGAAAACACTGGGCATAGAACCCAAAGCGCGATTGGTCAGCAGTACCACTGCGTGTGCCGAACCGCTGGAGGTCGTCAGTGGCTGCGTCCCAGCCGCGCAAAAACTACTGCAGGAACAGCAGCGCTCAACGCATAGTATCGATCTCTTCGAGGTTCACGAAGCGTTTGCAGCAACCAGCGTAAAGGCGCGCCACACGCTAGAAATTGAACCCGATAAGCTGAACGTAAATGGCGGTGTTATTGCTCTCGGACACCCTATGGGCGCGACTGGCGCCATCATGACAGGCACGCTGATCGATGAGTTGCGCCGGCAACAGTTATCCAGTGGTGTGGTCGCGGCGAGTGGTGCTGCCGGTAGCGGCAGCGCGCTGTTATTAGAGCGCTGCTGACTGCTAGCTCATCGCACCCAAATGGGTGAACTCCAAACACGCTCCTGAAGCGTCGTGTGCAAATCTGGCCTAGGTTCCACGCCGGTGCGCAGCGCATCCCAAGTCGACCAACGACACGTTGGGTTTTCTAAGGCGCGCAGGTAATAAAAAGCACGGCTGTCAGAATCATAATCCGGGTCCTGCCAAAGGGCCTTCAATTCCTTGGCGCCGACACCTTCAGTGATACTGCAGTCAGCGAGGTTCACTTTCGCGCCGTTATCGGGACACCGGTGCGTGTCAGGGTCAGGTAGCAAACCATCCGAGCAGGCCACATCGTAGACTGCTTCATAAGTCTCGCCGTTTTTCTCCCATCCTTTGACGATTTGCAGCCGCTGTAACGCTGTTCCTCGGGGGTCTGCACTGGCCCAAGCAATAAACGTGGGCGCCTGGCCGCCAGTGACGAGGTCACTCCCCATAGGCACACCGCCAGCATAGGCTCTCTCGATCATCGACTCCGCAGTCATAATGTCTTCAGCATAGTCCGTTCCAGCGAAAAACCGCGCTCGCATTCGAGGGCCCGAGGTCGCAAAAGTCTCCTTGCGTCGGAACGCATCGTACAGCGCGTCTCGGGTATTTTCTTCGGCCCATACGCCCGTTACCCCCGACGCGCTCCAGCTCTCAAAACCACCACCGTAGGTGTAATTTTTGCCGTCCACCTCAGTCAAGGTATCCGGTGCTAAAAATTTAGCAATAAGACCGTAGGCGAGATCAACGGGCACAGAACCGCGACGATCTGGAAAGGCATCCATCAAACCGGCTTTGGAGAAAAACGTCTTTTCATCGTCGCTGGTCCCCGCGACGTGGGTGTCACTGGCCGCCACCACCCCAAACTGATAAGGGTTGGTGACACCCTGAGATTCCAACATCAACCCATGACGCAACGCCTCTCTCACATAGCTACCCTGTGGCTGGCTTGGCAAACTCGTCCCTACCCGTAGATTATAGATTTCAAAATCTGCCCATTCGTCATTGGGTGAAAGCAAGGGATGCGTATCCGAAGTGCCTTTGATCTGCGTTATTTCTACGATCGGCTCATTGCGCATCCGCTGATCGGCGTAGGCATCGTCCATTGGGTTACCCGCCCAATCAACCAACTTGAACATCTGCCCATTTGAGCCGTTTGAATTATGGGGTATCGCTAGGCTCTCGATACCTTGCGCGCGCAAGGTATCCATCCAATCCCACAAGCCTTCCGGGTTTTGTGAGTTCAGCCGGGAAAAGGGCACTGCGGGTAATTTATCCGACCCTCTAAAAATGACATTGCGATGTAGGTTACCGACATCATCGGTAGAGGACGTATATTCGTAGGCAACAAACGTGGTGAAGTGGCCCGGGGCGTTGTATTGCTCGGCCGCATTGATGATATCTGCCCAGGCTCGTCGCGTCACACCGGTTGCCATCTCCTCTGAAATCTCACCAGCGAGAATCCCGGCTAATACATCGGGGATAAAAGAGGCGAAATTAGTAATACGACTCAGTAGGCTCCAAACGCCTTTATTATCGTCAGCGTTGAGGTTATGCAGATTCTGGGAGACCGGGTACTGCGAAAAAGGCGTAGTGGTATCCCCCGCCTCCAGCGCCAAACCCAAAAACATGGCGTGATCTGTGACCGCGTAGAAATCCAGCGGTGTCGCGATCTGAATTTGATATCCCCCGGGGTGCTCGATCGATGCGCCTTGTGCAAATCGATAGGCATCGTAGGGCGTTGCTGTCGTCCCAAAGTTATAGGCGTCGAAGGAATATTCGGTGTGCACGTGCAGATCGCCAAAATACGCATTGCGTAATGGATTCGCCGGCGGCGGCGTCAAATCGACAATATCCATGACCGGGTCAAGCGCGCTGTTGCGGCCGCCCCCTCGCCCCCCAAAATTGGAATCCTCATCAATCAACCCCACCTCTTCAGTGCAGGCGGTGGTCAAAGCCAGCAAAGTTAACACTAGCAGTGGCTGTCTCATCATGATGTCTCTCTATTATCGTTGCTGTTGTCGTTGTTGTCGTTATGCGCAGCGCTTACTCGGCGGTTGGCCCATCGGGCACCGCGTCAACCCGCTGCCATTCTACCGTGCGGCGCATAAACCCCACTTTAACGGTAAACGCCATACGGTCGTCGTTTTTGAGCGTAATGGTCGCGTCGCGATACTCGCCGAGCTGCGCCGCAAATACCTGACCTGACCACTGGTTAGGTTTATCAATCGCGACAAGATCCGTCACTAGCTTAAACCCCACCCTATCCGGACGATCATCATTACGCACCATGATTGCTACCCCCTCATCGGGCTGCATTGCCAGCCAAATCGGATCCGATTCATGTTGCCAAAATCCTGCCAGCGCCTCTTCCGCCTGAACAAACTGCGCGGGCAGACACAGCAATACAGTGATGCCAGTGACCTGCATGACCTTGCGCGTTGTCGCGATGATGGTATTCATATTGAGTGCTCCACTTACCATTATTCTCATTCTCCTATTGTGCGACACGCCGTCAGTTTCACGCTGCCATACCGTCAACATTGGCAAGCGCGCTATGAAGCATGGCGTGAGCACAACTCACCTGGCTCCCTTTAAAAAGCCACTGTCATATCGTTCTAAAGCCGTGGTATCAGCCTTGGCGTCTGGGCCAAATAAGATTGATAGGCAGGATCACCTCCCCACAATTGCTGGCCACGGCGA
>CAJWWJ010000060.1 GCA_913048575.1 uncultured Halieaceae bacterium | reverse complement strand
AGCGGTGTTTCGATAAAGCCCGGGCAAATGGCATTAATCCGGATGCCAGATTCGCCGTATTCCACTGCGGTATTTCGAGTGAGGCCGCCGACGGCGTATTTAGAGGCGACATACAGCCCCGCACCGGAAAAGGTGGTCTTGCTCAGTGCCGAAGCCATGTTGATGATCTGTCCGGTGCCAACAGGCGTCATGATTTTGAGGCTTTCGCGCATACACAGCCAGACACCCTTGAGGTTGATACCCATTAATCGGTCGTAGTCGGCTTCGTCGGTTTCTGCCAAGGGCACTAGGGGTGAGCCAACGCCCGCATTGTTGAGCACGATATCAAGCCCCCCGAGCGCCTCGTGGCTACGGCTGAAAAAGTCGGCGACCGCATGAGCGTCGGCAACGTCACAGAGTTGCCCGTAGTGCTGACCTCCGATGGCGCTGAGCATCGTGAGTGCCTCATCTAAACGGGTCTGATCGACATCACAGATCGCGACATCTGCCCCGGCTCGCACAAACGCCTGCGCACAGGCCAACCCGATACCGGCACCGGCGCCGGTGATCAGCGCTTTTTTACCTTTCAGTGACAGTTCCATATTGATGCACTCGATTGATTATTTTTTTGAGTATACGGCATCACCGCATTCTTCTCTGCTGGTCACTAGCCCATTACCCCCCTAGCCCACAGGTGCGCTAGGGGGGTTATATCGGGATAATGTAATTGGCTAGGCATGTCCGTTTCCTTCATTTACCCTGACGAGTCGACGGGTCGGTGCCGCCGCATTGGCAGATATCAGGTGAGCGAGTGTATGTGGATTGATGTGTTTAATGGTGACGCAGATGGTATTTGCGCGCTATTACAGTTGCGCTTACAGCAACCCCGCGAGAGTCTTCGTATCACCGGGGTGAAGCGCGATATCGCATTACTCGAGCGGGTGAACGCATCGTCGGGTGATCACGTGACGGTACTCGATATCTCGTTGGCAAAGAATCAGAGCGCTTTGCAAAGATTGCTCGCGCAGGGCGCCTCGGTTGAGTATTTTGATCACCATGACCCGGGTGATCTGCCCGAACATCCGGCGCTGACTACCACGATCAGTGAGGCACCGGAGGTTTGCACGGCATTATTGGTCAATGGTCATTTGCGCGGCACGCGTGTCGAGTGGGCCATTGTTGGTGCGTTTGGTGACAACTTAGATGAGCCCGCGCAGCGGCTGGCGAAAAAAGTGGGTGTGGGGGAGCCCGAAATAACCTTCCTGCGGCACCTGGGTCACTGCATTAACTACAACGGATATGGTGCCGAACTGGCAGATCTGCACTTTCATCCCGACGCGTTGTATGCCGAGCTCTATCAAGCGGAGACGCCTGCAGCGTTCAGGGACTCCCAAAGTTATTCTATTTTGAGCGACGGGTACGCCGCTGATCTTGACGCTTCAGCAGCGTTGCAGCCGGTAGAGGAGGGGGCTGGTTATGCACTCTATCAGTTGCCCAATGCAGCTTGGGCTCGCAGGGTCAGTGGTGTCTTCAGCAACGATCTGGTCCGCGCGCACCCCGACAGGGCGCATGCGGTGCTGACGGAACAAGCCGATGGTGCGTTTCTGGTCAGTGTGCGAGCGCCTTTTGCTCACCGCTATGGCGCATCAAAAATATGCACGCAGTTTGAGACGGGTGGGGGCCGTGAGGCGGCCGCCGGGATCAATCGTCTGCCCGACGAGCACGTTGAAAAACTGATTGCGGCACTGGCTGCCGAGTACGGCAGCCAGTCTTGGCTTTGAGCTATGCAGCGCTTTTAGAAAACGATAACTCTGGGAATCCCGTGTCGGCAGACTCGCGGAGTTTGTCGTAATAAACGTGTGCTCCACCGAAGTAGACGAGCACTCGCGGCTTCCGTTTCTCCAGATTGGCGCCCATCATCCAGGAGTTCACTTTGTCGCCCTGCGCCATCAGTGTCTGGCTGTGGATTTCTGCGGTGTGCTCCGTCCACTCGTCCTCGGCCTGCTGGCTGGGTTCGAATAAGTCGTAGCCCTCCGCCTCCATTTTCTTGATGCAGTCCGTGATGTAAGCGACGTTTTGCTCGATCGATGTGGGCAGGTTGGCAAACGGCGCTTGAGGGCCTGTGATCATGAAGAAATTGGGGTAATCGGCGGCGTAAACGCCCATGATGGATTTCGATTCGTCTTCCCACTTTTCGCGGAGCGTATGCCCGTGGACGCCGCGGATGTCGATGGCCTCGAGGGCGCCTGTGTAGGCTTGGAATCCGGTCGCTAACACGATGATGTCAAACTCGTGGAGGTTCTCCGTGGTTTGTACGCCTGTTTCGGTGATTGCCGTGATCGGTTCGCGGTCCTTAATGTCAACGAGTGTGACGTTGTCGCGATTAAACGCCTCGTAATAGCCGTGATCAAGCGGCGGTCGCTTGGCGAATAACGGATAGCCTTTCGGCGTCAGTAATTCCGCGACCTCTGGGTCATTCACTTTGTCTTTAATCTTGCTGGTAATAAAGTCGGAGGCCATTTGATTGGCTTCGGCGCTGCCCAGCAGGTCGTCAAAGGTTTCAAATACCCATCGGAAACTGCCATTCCAATGTTCTTCGAAGATGCGCTGCACCTCTTCGGGCGGCGTATCGACCGCGTTGCGCCCGGGTGGTTGCTCAAAGGCCATCCCGAACATGTGGTTACGTGCCTTGGCGATGATCTCATCGTAATTTTCTTTGATGTCCTTTTCCCACTCCGGCGTCATGTCTTTTTGCATGGCCGGCAAAACGAAGTTGGGTGTGCGCTGAAAAACAGTGACTTGCGCTGCCGTTTTGGCGACCTCAGGGAGCATCTGTACCGTCGTGGCGCCTGCGCCAATGATGCCTATCCGCTTACCTGCCACGTCGAGACCCTCGGGCCATCGTGACGAGTGGAACAGCGGGCCATTGAAGCTGTCCATGCCGGCAATATTAGGAATGACGGGTTGAGAAATCATACCCATCGCACTGATGAAGTACTTTGCAGTGTGGGTTTTACCGTCACCCGTATGAACGTTCCAGAGGCCGGTTTCATTATCAAATTCAGCACTCTCCACTTCGGTGCTCAGCTGAAATGAAGGCCACAACGAAAACTTGTCCATTACGAACTTAAGGTACGCCTGTGTTTCTTCCCAGCCAGAATAGCGCTTGGTCCACGACCATTCTTGAAGCACTTCTTTAGAGAAGGTAAGGCAGTAATAGTAGGACTCACTGTCCGTCGCGGCACCGGGATAGCGGTTCCAGGTCCACGTGCCACCGATGTCGTCTGCGCGATCGAAAATTTTCGTGTTTAAGCCGGCTTCTCGCAGGTGATAGCTCAATGAGATGCCCGCGAATCCGGCGCCGACAGCGATCACGTCATAGTCTGCTGTGTGGGATGTGGTCATAAAACGTTCTCCTATCCTTTTCAATTCCCTGCCACCGGGTTCCTGTTATGAGATCCCGAGTCCAGTACACTAATACCGCGTTGCAGAAGGCCGGTGGTTGTCTTCTTCTTGCCATCTTTGTCTAATAGACTCACTTATTTTAGTCAGTCTGAGTTAAACTTACTTGTGTTCAGCAAGTTGAGCCGCCCACTATCGCCAACGGTCTGAATGTTGTCAATGTTCCAGCAAATATAGAGGTAAAGAATATGTCATCCAATACAAAGCCGTCGATCGGTATCGTCGGCGGCACGGGCGATTTGGGCCGTGGCTTAGCGTTGCGTTTAGCCAAGGCCGGGCATCCGTTGATTATCGGGTCCCGCAATGCCGAACAAGCAGTCGCATCGGCGGAGGCAGTCGCCGCCGTGTTGGCGGAGCGCGGTATTGCGCACCCCGCTATTTCGGGCGCTGATAACGCAGCGACCGCCCAGCAGGGCGATATTGTGTTCGTAACAGTACCCTTCGGAGCCCATCAGCCGACGCTTGAGAGTATTCGTGATGCAGTGCAAGGGAAGGTCGTGGTTGATGTGACCGTACCACTGGTACCCCCCAAAGTGGCTCGCGTTCAGCTGCCGACAGAGGGGAGTGCAGGGCAGATTGCGCAGACGCTACTGGGAGAGGCGGTTCATGTGGTGAGCGCTTTCCAAAACGTGGCGGCCGCTCACTTGCAGGCAGACATGGAAATCCCCTGTGACGTATTGGTGACGGGTAACGATAAACCTGCTCGGCAAACCGTGATTGATCTGATCGAGTCGATGGGCATGCGCGGGTTTCACGCGGGTTTGATTAATAATGCCGCGGCAGCAGAGGCGCTGACGTCGATCTTGATCAACATCAACAAGCAGTATAAGACCCACGCTGGCTTACGTTTGACAGGCATTGATTGACCGCTGTGTTGCCGGGCGCTTTACACCTTAGCCCCCTGCCTGATTTTCCTGCGGTTGAAGCGGGCGATGTGCTGGCAGATTTGGTCATCACATCAACCCGCCAGAGTGGCTATCAGCCGCCATTCGGTGCCGTGTTGGTCATTGCGCAAAAGGTGGTATCCAAAGCGGAAGGTCGCCTAGTTCATCTGCAAGACGTCGTCGTCACCGCGGAGGCGCGTGCGTTGGCGGAAGCGACCCAAAAAGACCCTCGCCTTGTCACCTTGATCTTGCAGGAGTCACGCTCCGTGATTCGCACTCGGCCAGGCTTAATCATTACTGAACACCGCACCGGACACATTCTCGCTAATGCCGGTATTGATTCTTCTAATGTGGGTGCAAAGGGTCAGAGTGAATCTGTCCTGCTGTGGCCTGAAAATCCTGATGCGAGTGCACGTGACCTGTCGCAGCGTCTATCGGCGGCATGGGATCGGCCGGTGCCCGTATTAATCAACGATAGCTTAGGTCGTCCATGGAGAATGGGTACGGTCGGATTCGCGATCGGTACCGCTGGCTTTGAACCTGTCTGGGATCAAGTGGGTGAAAAAGACTTAGATGGCAGAGTGATGAAGGTGACCGCACCAGCGATCGCGGATGCCCTAGCCGCTGCGGCATCACTGGTGCAAGGCGAGACAAATCAAGGGTTGCCAGCGGTGTGGGTGGAGGGCTGCGATCTACGCCACGATGACCAGGCCAACACGAGTGTGCTATTGCGGCCAGCAGAACAGGATCTGTTTCGATGACCAGTGGATCGATTCGCGACGAGGAACAAGCCGAACTACTGCTGTTAAGTGGCGGCGGCGGCGGCGCGCGATTAGCGGCTGGGTTACACGTTGCGACGGCCGGTGAGCGGTTCAGCGTGGTCACCAATACCGGTGATGATTTTGAGCATTTCGGATTAGCGATCTGTCCCGATACCGACAGCGTCCTGTATGCACTATCGCAACAAATTGACCCGGTGCGAGGTTGGGGTCGTGAAGCAGAAAGCTGGGGTGTTTTTGCCGAGCTCAGCAAGCTAGGGGGCCCCGATTGGTTCCAGTTAGGGGACAAAGATCTAGCGCTTCACCTCATTCGCGCCGCGTTGCTGGCAGACGGGCTGGGCCTTTGTGAAGTGACGGCGGTATTGGCGCGTCGATTAGGCGTGACTTCGGCGGCATCGATCATGCCGGCAACCGAGGATCGGGTGCGAACACGGGTGATCACCTCCGAAGGCGAGATGGCGTTTCAAGAGTATTTTGTTAAACATCGATGTGAGCCTCATCTTATAGCGGTTCGATACGAGGGGATCGAGGCGGCCAAACCCGCCTTGCCGCTGGTTAGCCTACTGGAGAACGCTGTAGGTCGAGGGGTCGACGTCGTGTTGGGCCCATCAAATCCTTTTTTAAGCCTAGCGCCAATTCTCGACGTGCCCGGCATGCCGAACTTGCTAAAAGAGCGCGCTCGGCGTGTGATTGCTGTCTCGCCGATCGTGGAAGGGCAAGCGCTGAAAGGCCCTGCGGCGAAAATAATGTCTGAGCTGGGATTGTCAGTGTCGGCGGCCGGCTGGATGCAATGGATGTCTGATCGTTATCCTGGTTTGATCGATGTGTGGGTATGGGACGAGCGAGACCATGAGCTCGCTGATACGATGCGCGTGACGCACCCCAACATTGTCGTGACCGACACGGTCATGAGTGACCCAGAGCGTGCGCGGCAATTTGCCGAGCGGATCTTGCGAGTGAGTCGTGATGGGGATTGAGGCGATCGTCCCGCTGAAATCTTTATCGTCGACCAAGCAACGCCTGGCGGGTGTGCTCTCCGAGGTCGCACGGCAGTCACTGGTGATGGCGATGGCAGACGACGTGCTGTCGCAATTGCGGTCGCATCCTGAAATCGACAAAGTCTCGATTGTGTGCGGTGAGGGATGGTCAGTGGCACAGTTTGCAGACCCTCATCTCTGTCTTTGGCAGGAATCGGCCTTGGCAGTGAAGGGCCTCAACAGTGCCCTCACTGCGGCACTGACGAAAGCCGAGTGCGAAAGCGTATTGCTGATTCATGGAGACCTGCCTTTTTTGCAGCGAGTTGACATAACCAGGGTGATTTCAGCGGCCTCACGCGTCGACGTTGTCCTGTGTCCTGATCAAACTTCGATCGGCACGAATGCGCTGTTGATGCCGCGTGATACACCGTTGGCGTTGTCGTTTGGTGAGCGAAGTTTTGCCCGTCATCGCGAAGCGGCCATGACCTTGGGTGCTTCCTGGGAAGCGGTGCAAGCATCGGGCATTGCAACCGACATTGATTCGCCTGAGGACCTGTCGCTGCTCAGCGTGGAAGCCGCTGGTCTGGGAGGCAGTACCGTGATGTGGTGTCAGGATATCTAGATAATGCTAACCGTTGTGATGCAGATCTTGGGTCGCGTGCAGCAGTCTTGCGCGCAATCGATCGCCGTGCGCTTTTATTTTGACCAATCACTGACGTGGGAATCTTAACTTTGATCTCAAATGCTATTCAAAGTCACTGGTAACACTGTAAAATAGGAATCCTATGGGGGCAGATCAGATTGAGCGGTATGGCGCACCGATATCGGAGGTGCGAGCGATAGGCGTTGTTGTTCACGACACCGACGACGGCTCTGCGCGCGCGCGGAGATTGCGTGATCAGCACTACGGCGCCCGCATTACCTATAGTCCTAAAGTATTCATTCCCGTGACGCAGTTATGCCGGGATGTTTGCCACTACTGCACGTTTGCCAAGACACCGTCGCAGCTAGAGAACCTTTACTTACCGATCGATAACATTCTGGAGACAGTGAGATCGGGCGCGCGTGCTGGCTGCCGAGAAGTACTGCTGACGCTGGGCGAGAAGCCGGAGTTGCGTTACCGCGCCGCCAGAGAGTGGCTGGCCGAGGCAGGGTACGTGAGCACGGTCGATTATGTCGCTACCGTAGCAGAACGCATTGTGACCGAAACCGGCCTTTTGCCTCACATTAATGCAGGCACCATGAGTCGAAACGAATTGACCCAGCTCAGGCCTTATGCCGCATCGATGGGCTTGATGTTGGAGAGCGGCGCAGTTCGACTCAGCGAGAAAGGGGGGCCTCATTACGGATCGCCCGATAAGGCACCGTGGCGACGTTGGCTGACGTTGGCGAGAGCCGGTGCGCTCAAGATACCCATGACGACAGGCTTGCTAGTGGGGATTGGTGAGACCCGCGAAGAGCGGCTAAAGGATTTGCGCGGCATTCGCCGACTGCATGAGCGTTACGGCCATATTCAGGAAGTGATTATTCAGAATTTTTGCGCCAAAGCAGGCACGAAAATGGCGGGCACTGACAATCTCGAACTCGCTGAGATGATCTGGACGATTGCACAGGCGAGAGCGATATTACCGATTGAGATTAGCATTCAGGCGCCGCCCAACCTCAATTCCGGACAGCTAGGGGAGCTCATCGATGCAGGGATTAACGACTGGGGGGGCGTGTCGCCACTGACCCCCGATTACGTGAACCCCGAGGCACCGTGGCCCAGCTTGTCTGCGTTGCGTGCCGCGACGGCAGAGCGCAGTAAACAGCTATTGCCTCGGTTGACCGTTTATCCAGGATATTTACGCGAACCTGCGTGGATGGATCCAGCGATCCGGCCTGCTGCACTGGAACTCGCTGATGCGGATGGTCTAGTGCGAGAGGATGACTGGCGCGCGGGTGAGTCTAGTACGCCACCGGTTCCTTATTTGCGATCGAATGAAGGCGGCATTTCAGCGCCGGTTGCTGAGGCGATCACAGCCTGCCTGCGGGGTGAAGCAGTGGACGACAATGCCATGTTGGCGTTGTTTTCTGCGCGCGGTGCAGAGGTTGATGCGGTGTGTTCGGCGGCAGATACGCTGCGCCAGACGCAAGTGGGTGACGAGGTCACTTATGTGGTGAACCGCAACATCAATTACACCAATGTCTGTCAATACAGCTGTCGGTTTTGTGCTTTCTCGAAAGGGGGCGGCGATGTAGAAGTTGCACGCGCTGCTTACGATATTGACGCGGCAGAACTTCACCGACGAGTCCAGGAAGCGGCGTCGTTGGGTGCCACCGAGGTCTGTTTGCAAGGTGGTATCCATCCGGATTACACCGGACAGACCTATCTCGATATTGTGCGGACGGTGAGAGAGGCTGCGCCCGATATCCATATTCATGCGTTTTCCCCACTCGAGATCGACCAAGGTGCGGCAACTTTGCAGCTGCCAGTGGCCCGCTTCTTGGAAATGCTGAAGGACGCGGGTTTGCGGTCTATGCCCGGTACGGCAGCCGAGGTGCTCGACGAGGGGGTGCGCAGTATTTTGTGTCCTGACAAGGTCACCTCTCAGCGCTGGCTGGACATTATGGAGCAAGCCCACGGCGTGGGCTTGCGCAGCACCGCCACGATCATGTTTGGTCACGTTGATGATGCGCGCTCATGGGTGCGACACTGGCGCCAAGTATTGGCGTTGCAGCAACGAACTCAGGGTTTTACCGAAGTAGTGCCACTGCCTTTTGTTAGTGCGGGCGCCCCGATTTATCGTCGCGGCGGGTCGAGACCGGGTCCGACATGGCGTGAGGCGTTATTGATGCATGCGGTGCTGCGGCTGACCTTGGGACACGCGATTCCCAATGTCCAGGCCTCCTGGGTGAAGCTCGGTCATCAGGGCGCGCTGCAGATGTTGTCCGCGGGCGCTAATGATTTGGGCGGCGCATTGATTAACGAAAGTATTACGCGAGCGGCTGGCGCAACTCATGGCCAAGTGTGGACGCCGCCTGATATGCAGGACGCCATCCGCAGCTGCAATCGACTTCCCCGCCAGAGAACAACGCTATATGGTCAGCTCAAAGAGGGCGCGGTAGCTTCGTGGGGAGCAACCCCTGTGAGATGGACGGACAACACGCCGGCAGGTCGAAAAGAAAACCCGAAATATGTGACGCGGGCATTGTCGCAGTGATGCAAGCCGTCTGGAAATCAATTGCACCAAGGGGTTTCCAGGGTGCGACAACCGATCTAAAAGCTGAGTGACACGCGCGCACTGAATAACGGGTGACCAGCGAGCGCATAGTGAGTGGAGACAAGAGGGGGATTTCTCAGTGACGGATGAAATAGCAGCAAAGATCGATCGCCTCGAAAGCCGAGGCCTGATTGAGGATCTGGTCAGTAATTACTGCCATGGTTTTGATAAGCGCGATTACGCTCGATTTCTCTCGATCTGGTGGGATGACTGCGTGTGGAAAATCGGCCCGCCTTTCGGCGATTTTAGCGGGCATGAGGGTATCCATCAGGCCATTCACGAGGTGTTGTGGCCTGCATGGAAACAATCCCAGCACGTGACCTCTAATTTGGTGGTCGAATTCAGCTCACCCGACGCTGCCACCGGTATCTGCGATGTTGATTGTATGGGCCTATTGACGGACAGCACTGATGCAACTTTTGTTGGCGCGACTTACCGAGATCGGTTTGAGCGTCGTGGCGGCGTGTGGAAGATTGTCGAGAGGGAGGTCGTTATCCATCACTTTAACGGGTTCCCGGGCACTCGGTTGACCAAGCCAGAAGCAGATTGAAATGGGGTGAGACCTGCCGCCCTCTACCCGCTGTAAAGTGTGGCCTATTGTAAAAGGTGGCTCGCAGTGAAGAGAGGGGTAAACGGTAGCAGGCTAAATTGATAACGAATAACACGATAGAGGAAGCAACAATGGATCAAAGATTGGCAAACAAAGTAGCCGTCATTACTGGCGCGGCAAGCGGTATTGGCGCGGCGACGGCCAAAACCTTCGTCGAGCAAGGTGCGCGGGTTGTATTGGGGGACATTCAAGATGAGCTGGGTGCGTCTCTGAC
>CAJWWJ010000059.1 GCA_913048575.1 uncultured Halieaceae bacterium | reverse complement strand
CGCGACAGCCCTGATGTCTGATACTGAGCCGTCATTAATGAAAGATCGCTTTCGGGGCTTCCTACCGGTCGTCGTTGACGTTGAAACAGGAGGCTTCAACTGTCATACCGACGCACTCCTGGAAGTTGCCATCACCTTGTTGACGATGAACGACGCGGGCGAGCTCGTCATCACCGAAACCCACAGTCGCAACGTAGAGCCCTTTGAAGGCGCCAATTTAGAACCTTCGGCACTCGAGTTCACTGGAATAGACCCGGAAAACCCGCTCCGCGGGGCCCTGCCCGAAGCCATTGCACTGGGTGAGTTATTTGCCCTCGTGCGGCAATCGATTAAGGCACATCAGTGCAATCGCGCCATTTTAGTGGGCCACAACGCCCACTTTGACGCAGGCTTTCTCAACGTTGCAACAGAACGAGTCGGCTTGAAGCGAAATCCCTTTCATCCCTTCTCGTATTTTGACACAGCAACCCTGGCCAGCTTGGCATTTGGACACAACGTGTTGGCCAGAGGCTGCGCCCTAGCGGGCATTGATTTCGACAATGCCGAAGCGCATTCAGCTTGCTACGATGCTGCTAAAACCGCCGAGTTGTTCTGCCTGATCGTCAACCGATGGCAGTCGCTAGGGGGATGGACGCCGCCGGTTCCGACTGGGGACCTCGAATAACTCGCCCCGGGTAGGCGCCCGTGCTCTGGCCTTGTCGAAAAGTAACCTGCCCCGACTTAATCGTGCAGTCATACCCTTTTGCGGTCTGTAGCAATCGCCTGCCTCCCGCGGGTAAATCAAAGGCGACAGTGGGCAAGTTCAATTCCAAAGTATCCAGGTCGATCACATTGAGGTCAGCGAGATAGCCGGAAGCAATCACACCTCGATCGAGAAAACCATACAACTGAGCCGTATCTCGGCATTGGCGCTTGATCGCGCGCTCGAGTGGTATGCGACCCGTTGCCCGATCTCTCACCCAGTGTTGCAACATAAACGTCGTCGCCGCCGCATCACAAATGGTGCCACAGTGCGCGCCACCATCTGAGAGTGAATTCACGCAGTCATCTGACTCGAGGGCGGACTCTAGAAAATCTAGGTTGCCATTCACATAATTGAGTAACGGAAAATAAATCATGCCGGTACCCTCATCGACCATCATCGTATCGTAGGCATAAGCCTCAGCTGACATACCGGCAACGAGGGCACAGTGCTCAATCGACTGCTCTTTCGTGGGCTCATAATTAAACCCCGGCGTCATCGCGTACTGCATCGAAAAGCCGCTCTCCATCAAGTCTGCAATGAGTTGTAGATCTGATCCTGTCGGCTCACCTCGCTCCGCCAATAGCCGAGAACGGAAATCGTCATCTTGCAGGTGTCGCCACTGCTCATCCCAGGGAAGATCAGCAATTGCTTTCCAGCTTGGTCGTTGCGAAAAAGGATGGAAGGTCGCTCGCCAACCCAGAATGAGTCCGGTGCCGCGCATCGAAATCTGCGCGACGATCTGCGCCCCCGCGTCGTTTTGCACCCGCATTTCGGCAAGTTGCTGTGCAAACGAGAGTCCCTTAATCGGCGACTCCAGCGCCGTAAAAGCAACCGCGGCGCCAGTATCACGACTTAAATCACCCATCCAGCCAAACTCATCCCAGTCGGGATGTAAATCGCTAGCGAGCTCAAATACGCCGTGTCCAGCACGCTTGAGGGCGTCGCCAATACCCAGTAATTCTTCTTTGGTCGCGGTCGTGCCTGGAACCAGCTCTCCCTCAACCGACTTGTGAAGGATCGTTCTAGAGGTTGAGAATCCAACCGCACCCGCGGCAAGGCCCTCCTCAACAATGCTGGCCATGCGGGCAATATCGCTATCAGTCGGCGCTTCATTGGCGGCTCCTCGGTCGCCCATTACGTACGCACGGACTGCGCCATGCGGGACCTGCGCTGCGACATCAATCGTTCGATCTAGCTTTTCTAGCGCATTGAGATAGTCAGGGAAGGACTCCCAATCCCAGGTCATACCCTCAGCGAGCGCGCTACCCGGGATATCCTCTACGCCCTCCATCAATCCGATCAACCAGTCTTGTCGCTCAGGCGCCGCGGGCGCAAAGCCGACACCACAGTTGCCCATCACGACCGTGGTAACGCCATGCCATGCTGAGGGTGCCATTTCTTGATCCCAGGTCGCCTGGCCATCGTAGTGAGTGTGGATATCCACGAATCCGGGCGCGACGATTCGCCCAGCGGCGTCAATTTCTTCTCGAGCGGACTCGTCTAGATTACCGACCGCGACGATACGATCCCCGACGATGCCGACATCCATGATGCGGCCCGGCGCTCCCGTACCATCAACGACAAAGCCACCCGAAATTTTCAAATCGTACATACCGCCCTACTCCTATTCGCCACCACTACTCTTGTTACGCAACCCACTGAACCCTGCCGGCCATCGGCGACACGTCACACTGCCCCCTCTGACACGCGGCTGAAGTTTACCTCAGACTGCATCACGGCTCATCGCCACTGATCTCTTTCAAGAGCTTCGTCATTTTAGCGAGCAGTTGATCAACCGAATCGATGCCAAGCAGCTCATACTTAATCGTCTCGTCAAACGGCAGTAACTGCGTCAACTGCCAGCAAACCCGCCATGCATCAGCGGCATCGGTCTGCAGGTTCAACTGTTTTATTTGCGGGTGCCGTAGCAAGCCCGTGAGCACCTCAGCAAGCCCCACCTGATCGTCAGGGAGCGGCGCTAAATGTGGCGCATCATGAACCACGACCTCCGCCTTGATCAATCCATCGGGTTCGCGCCATGTCGACTCGATATCAAAGCGATGTTGCCCCTCAATCGTAATGCCCAATAAGCCATTCGCCAATTGATCCCAATCCACAATATGAGCATAAGTCCCGTAGTCACCCAGATTAGGAGTCTCGAGAGACCCGCCAGAGATCTCCGACCCTTGTCGCAGCCACGCGACACCAAACCCGCGGTTTTCTCGCATGCAGCGCGCTACCAAATCCAAATAGCGCTGCTCAAAAATTTGCAGGGGGAATCGCCCTGAGGGCAGTAATACGGAAGACAACGGGAACAAAGCAATTTCAGTCATGACAAAGATGGCGCAGTAGCGATTTCTAGCAAGGTTAGCAGGTTCAGCGCCTCTGCCCGACTGGCCCCACAAACCGATGCTTCCGGTCGAAAATGCGCGCAAATCGACGGTCGCCTTGGATCATCGAACAACGCACACTTGGACTCAGTTGACAGGTGCACACACGTCATACCCGCTGGCTTACCCTCAGGCATCCCCCAAAACGGCTGACTAATTGCCGGCGCAATGCAGCAAGCGCCGCATCGGGGCCGACACTCGTTCATCAGGATTGCGCCCTTCCGAATGGCCTGAAGATGAGGATCAACTGAGGCAACAACAACAGCGCCCCCGCGACGGCGGCAATCATCGCCACCACGGTGAGGACACCGAAATAGAGAAGCGGCGTGAAGTTAGATAACGTGAGCGTCGCAAAACCCACCACCACTGTCAGCGTCGTGTAATACATTGCCCGTCCAATGCTACCGTGGCTGCGCAGCATCGCCGCATGATAATCACCATCAAGGGCAATTTCGTCGCGAAACCGATGTAAGTAATGAATACAGTCATCGACACCAATACCCACCACTATCGCGGCAATCGTAATTGTCATGATATCCAGTGGAATACCGGCTAACCCCATCAGACCCAACACTAAGCCCGCGGCAAGGACGTTGGGCGCTAGGGCAAGTAATGCAATCGATAATGAACGGAATAAGACCCAAAACATCAAACCAATCGCCAAGAAAACCGCACCGAGTGTTTTAATTTGCGAAGTGAAAAGGCTTTGAAGCACGTTGTTATAAAGCACCAGCAATGACGTAAAATGCAGCCGCTCAGGCTCAATGCCGGTCTCGCTCAAAATCTGTTCCTGCAATTCCCGTAGATAAGCATCCCGCCTGAGTGATTCACTCGTCTCCATCACGCGAACATTCAACCTCACCTCTTGCGCAGCAGCATTGTAAAAAGGCGTAATCAACGAGTCACTGACATCTTGAGGCAGGCTGTTTTCGATCAGCGCCAGTTCTACACCGCCAAGGCGACTGCCATACAACCTATCCATCACAGCAAAAGCGGTCGATAGCGACGTGACCTTTCCTGACGCTTCTCTGTCGTCAATAATTGCGTGAACTTGATCTATCAGCTGTCGACCCGGCACCGAAAACCAATAACTGGTCTCCGCGTCACTGCTCGCGCCAAAACTAAAATCAATGTCGAATGCCCCATCAAAAAAACCGCCTTCCTCATCCCAATCTTCCTCCCCCGCATTGGACGGTTGCTCCACTTCAATCGCAGTTGATGCTTCAGGTGCCGACAGAATCACATCGAGAGGGATCGTCCCACCCAGTCGCGCATCGAGCAGTTCCATGCCTTGGTAGATTTCAGTGTGCTCTTTAAAGTAATCGATAAAGCGGTTTTCAACTTCGAGTGAACGAATGCCGAGACCCGAAACAATGATTAAAAAAGCGGTCACTGCACTGACAAACACCCCATACCGCTGAACGATCAGCGCGAATTTTTGAGTGAACGGCGTGTCGGTGTGCTGCGACACTGCAGGACTCGTGTCTGGGATAATCACCATCAGTGCGGGCACAAGTGTAAAAACGGTGCAAAACCCGATCACGATTCCAGTCGTCATCATCCAACCAAAGTCGATCACCGGCTGAAGACCCGCCACAACCAGTGACGTAAAGGCAACGATCGTGGTCATCGCAGTATATAAACACGGCACGAGCATCAATCTTGCGGCGCCCGACGCCAGCTCATGCCTCGACTCAGCAGGCTGAGCGCGATGCAGCTCTCGATAGCGAACCACCAAATGGATTGATAGTGAGAGTGTCACGATCAGCAATACGGCCACCGAATTTGAGGAGATAACGGTCATGCGCCAGTCGGTGGCAGCAAGCACTCCCAGCAACAAGGTGGCCGTAGTGCTGCACGCAGTTAAGGGAATCAACACCCATTTCCAGCTCCGGAAAATAATCCACATTGCGATAGCCATGACGAGCAAAATAGCAGAGCCAAAGGTCAATAAGTCCGATTGCACGAAACTCAGCATATCGGCGGCAATCATCGGCACTCCCCCCACGAAGATGCCCGCATAGGGTTTAAACCGATCCGCCACGCCGCGCACTGCCGTGACCAATCGACCCCTCTCGTCTCCGAGCCTTGCCAGGGCAATGTCATATTCCGCCTCGACTCGGGTCAAGCTGAGTGAGCCAGCCTCATCAAGCTCATCTGACACCGCCATCTGACGCAACGATTCTCGCCGGTCCAATAATGTTTCAGCCTCTTGATCAGCCTCTAATGAAACCAAAATCCCAGTAAGATCGCCCTCCTCACTAACGAGTAGATTGCGATAGAGCGAGCTGGTAGTCAGCTCCGTCAGTGCTAACCGCCGATCGACCTCGGGATCACGAAGGGTAGGCATACTGTCGGCGCGAGCGAGATCAGTGAGTGACAGCGGTGGGCTTTCGAGTAACGGCACATCCAGTAAGGTGGTCACCCCCGAAACGCCCCGCAGCCGGCGCAGCTCGTCGACCATTGCGGTCAGGGGCTCGAGTGAATCAGGGGACAACAAAGGCGCATCAGGCTCCCAAGTCAGAATCAGAAACTCGCCCCCTGCATACTTTGCTGACGACTCGCGAAAATACGCAAGATCAGGGTCTCCCTGCAATAATAGTGAGTCCGAGGACGCCTCTAATCGCAAGTTAGGTAATGCGACGACCGCGCTCCCGATGACTGCGATTATTGCAACCACGACTAGCCATGGCCTTCGAAGCAACCTGTCATAGAACGTACTTACTGATTTCATGCGTAAACTTTATCCTCTAATGTCGCAATGAGTCGGGTATGCAACCCTTGAAAGCCACCGTTACTCATGACCACAATCTTGTCACCGGGATGCGCCAGCGCCAGCGCTCGGTTGAGCAACGCATCAATGTCACTCATCACCTCTTGACGCTCATAGGCATCCAGTGCGGCCGAGAGGTTCCAGTCTAGACCTGGCGGCTCAAACCAGATGACATGATCCGCCTCTTGGGCAGCCGCGCCCAACTCTGCTCGATACTGCCCCAGGCGCATGGTGTTGGAGCGCGGCTCCACGAGCGCAATGAGCTTTCCCGATGATTGTTCGGCCCGCATGGCGCTCAAGGTTGCTGCGATGGCGGTGGGGTGGTGCGCAAAATCATCAAATACCGCAATATTATGGGGCGCTCCGAGCAGTTCTAATCTGCGCTTAATGCCTGCGAACGACGCCAAGGCGTTTACGGCATCAGCAGGATCGACACCCACCTGCGCAGCCGCTGCCACCGCAGCGGTTGCATTGGCCGCATTGTGTGCCCCGATCAGCGGCCACCTGAGCGGATAAGCTTGCCCGTCAGGCGTCGTAATCGTAAAAACATTCTCAGGCGCCGGGCCGGATCGCCACGACCATCCAGCAGTCGTCGCCGCGCTAGCAGCCGTCACAGTGCTGACCGCACTCCAGACACCGCGTGCCAAAACACGGTCAATCGCATCACCCTCGCCTCGAATGATGGCCCCATCGCCCGGAATGCAGCGAATCAAATGATGGAATTGGGTCTCAATCTCGGCCAGATCAGCGAAAATATCGGCGTGGTCGTATTCGAGATTATTGATAACGAGGGTGTCGGGTCGATAGTGGACGAACTTAGAGCGCTTATCAAAAAAAGCCGAGTCATACTCGTCGGCCTCTACAACAAAATACCGACCCTCGCCCAGTCGAGCCGAAATACCAAAATTCACCGGTACACCCCCAATCAGAAATCCGGGTGCCAATCCTGCTTGTTCCAGTATCCAAGCCAGCATGCTCGCCGTACTGGTTTTGCCGTGAGTGCCTGCGACGGCCAATACCCATCGGTCTTTTAAAATATGCTGACCCAACCACTCAGGGCCAGAGGTGTAGTGCAAGTGCCGGTTTAGCATGCTCTCAATCGCTGCGTTGCCGCGCGACAGCGCATTGCCAACGACGACACAATCGGGGGTAGGCTGTAATTGATTCGCGTCATACCCATCCGTTACCGCAATACCGCTCTCAATGAGCTGAGTACTCATCGGCGGATAAACATTGGCGTCACTGCCCGATACGCGGTAACCGCTGTCCCGTGCAAGCAGCGCTAAGCCCCCCATAAAGGTGCCACAGATGCCTAAAATGTGAACGTGATCAGCCAAGAAACGTCTCCTTCCACTGGCCAGATTAGCATGCGCCGTTTGCCATTGCGCCGCGAGGGGTCTACCTTACGCCCCGTGTTCCACTCCCCCTAATTTCGTGAATCATGACGCGACGCAATTTATTTTATGCCCAATCAGGGGGAGTCACCCCAGTCATTAACGCCTCCGCCGCCGGTGTCATTCAAGCAGCTAGGGAACATCCCAAACGCATTGGCAAAGTCTTAGCAGGCCAAAATGGCATCGTGGGCGCTCTGCAAGAAAACCTGATCGATACATCGTGCGAAACCAAAGGATCGATCGAGGGGTTAATCAGTACTCCGGGAGGGGCCTTTGGTTCCTGTCGCTATAAGTTGAAGAGCTTCGCAGAAAACCAAGCCGAATATGAGCGCCTGATCACCGTTTTTAAGGCACACAACATCGGTTATTTTTTATATAACGGGGGTGGCGATTCCGCCGATACCTGCCTTAAGGTCTCTCAGATTAGTGAGCAGATGGGTTATCCCATACAGGCCATCCACGTCCCCAAAACCATCGATAACGACCTGCCGCTGACAGACAACTGCCCAGGCTTTGGCTCAGTCGCTAAATATGTGGCCATATCAACTCGAGAGGCGGCGTTGGATATCGAATCAATGTGTGCCACCTCCACGAAGGTTTTTATTCTTGAAGTCATGGGGCGACACGCCGGCTGGATTGCCGGTGCAAGCAGCCTTGCCGCCACAGAGCGAGGGGATGCCCCGCACATTATTTTGTTTCCTGAAATCGCTTTCGACCAGACAAAATTCCTCAGTAAAGTCAGCGACTGCGTCAAACGCTTTGGATATTGCGTCGTTGTCGCCTCTGAAGGGACCAGCACCGCAGATGGCAGGCTGCTCGCTGATCAAGGAGAAACCGACGCATTTGGCCACGCTCAACTTGGGGGTTTGGCACCGTTGCTGGCTAGCATGGTGAAAGAGCACCTAGGTTTTAAGTACCATTGGGCCGTAGCCGACTATCTGCAGCGCGCCGCTCGTCATATTGCCAGTCAAACCGATGTCGATCAGGCGATTGCGCTCGGACGAGCGGCAGTCGAACTTGGCTTAGAGGGCGCAAACGCCATCATGCCAACTATCGAGCGAAAACCCGGCAAACAGTACCGATGGCGCATTGGCACCGCGCCACTGCATCGTGTCGCCAATCGAGAGAAGAAAATGCCCCGTCGATTCATATCAAAAGATGGGTTTGCGGTTACTGCAGCGGGCAAAGCCTATTTTGAACCGCTGATCGCCGGCGAAGCCTACCCTGACTATCATCGCGGCATGCCACGCTACACACGCCTAAAGAAAGTATTGGTGCCCAAACGCTGCCCCCCCTGGCAGACATAGCGCCTTAAAACACTGTGAGGCGCCCGCAACGAGCTCGCGCCTAGGTCATCAAGACGTATCGCTTAAAAATAGCCTCTGCGTCCGTCTCCAACAGAGACATCATTTGCAACGGAGCGTGGCACTGTCCCGCTGGATCAGCATCGCCACGCCACAGCGGAAGACACTGGCTCAGTGATAATTGCCGAAAGTAGCCCTCTGCCACCGGTCGATAACTGATATGCCATGGCTCAGGCGCAACACCGCCGCGATCAACGTCATACGGTTTATAAAAGCCTTCCGCGTTATCAGCCGAGATCTGATCATCCAACCAAGCACTCATCTCAGCAAAAACGCCTCCTCGCTGATATTCGCTGGTGAGCAGCTGCGGCGCATAATCATCAGTCACGGTTGAACGATCCCAAATATCAAAATCCGTGCCCCAGTGGTGCCGAGACGTGCCTGGCAACGCAGAAAAGCGCAGGATCGCAGCAAGCCAGTCAGTATCCGATAGCGCTACGCGATGCAGACCCACCCCCTCCTCATCCACTACGGGGCGATGACCCAGCCACTTAGCATTCACAATGTCTGATTGGCGACCGTAACTCCGGAAAGCAGACGCCACCCGCAGATCAAACCCCTCGGTCGCCGCTCGCCTACTGAGCGCAGTGAACGCATTGACTGCCCTTTGATGCGCCCACATCCCCTCCGCGAATTCAGATAAGCCCTCGCGAGACAGGCCCAACACTGTCAATGCGTCAAAAACGATGGGTTTTCTCCGATATATCGTGCACTTACGGGATAGATGCCCAGCAGGTTGATCTCATTGAACAACAGGTATACCTCCAGACCCTCCGCCATCGCTTGCGCCATGTGGCCCGCATAGGCTGGGTCGACTTGCTCGGCAGGCGCCACGCTCGTGATCGCTTCATGCATCACGCAAAAAACCAGCGCGGCACGATGCCCCCTGTGAATGGCCGCCACCAACTCAGTTAGATGCTTACTGGCGCGAGTACTGACCGCATCAGGAAACGCACCCTTTCCCGCACCAACATGCCATGTCACCGACTTCACCTCGATATAGATACCGCTCCCGCTATCAACGAAAAAATCCGCCCTAGATCGATCAGCTAACCTCACCTCAGATTGCAGCGACGCACCACTGGGCATCAAGTCGGGTAAGAGCCTTTTCCGCAATGCTTCGGCGACAACGCGATTCGCCAGGGCCGCATGAATACAAGCCAACCCCGTTTCGGTCTGCACCAACTCCCAAGTCCATGCCAATTTACGCGCTGGCTTTGGATGAAAGGACAACCAGACCGCGGCATCGGCCGGCTGACACCCTGTCATGGCGCCCGTATTGGGACAATGAGCACACACCAGCTCCTCACCCTCAGCCAAGACCACATCGGCTAAGAAGCGTTTATAACGTCGACGCAAGGCTCCCTTGGTAAGAGGCGGGAAGTCCATAAAAACGCCTCCGGTCAGCGAAATGGGATTGCGCAGCCTTGCCGACAAGCGCTAAACACTTGGCCTTTGCAATCTATGCTGGCACGAAGGGCACAGATCTGGTAGTTTCCCCGCCCCAAATACGCATGACAAAGTCTGTCGTGCTACTTTACGAGGAATCGCACCACTATGGCCAGTCGCAAATCAGCCAGCGCAAAAGCCAAAGGCGCAGCACCTAAGAAAAAAGCACTCGCTAAAAAGAAGGCCGTCGCTAAAAAAGC
>CAJWWJ010000058.1 GCA_913048575.1 uncultured Halieaceae bacterium | reverse complement strand
AAGGTCACTGCATGAATCTGATCGCTATTGATAATGTGATCGCCAACGGTCCCGCCACCCCCCATCAGCAAGTTGAAGGTCCCTGGGGGCAACGCTGACTGACGCGCAATGATTTCTGTCAGGGCCCAGGCGCTGGCTGGCACAAGGTTGGCCGGCTTAAAAATCACCGCGTTCCCAAAGGCCAAGGCTGGCGCGATTTTCCAAACTGCGGTGGCCATCGGGAAATTCCAAGGACTGATCACAGCCACTACCCCAACCGGCTCTCGTCGGGTCTCAATCTCAATACCGGGTCGCACCGAATCCACTCGGTCATCAATTTGGCGATGAACCTCGGCCGCGAAGTAGTGAAAGAATTGCCCGGAACGAACGACCTCTCCCACCCCCTCGGCACGAGTCTTACCCTCCTCCCTTGCGAGTAGCTCACCGAGTTCAGCGCTGCGATCGATCAGTTCAGTGCCGATGGCCATCAACATCTGATAGCGGGTTTCCATAGGAGACTGGCCCCATTCTTTTGCCGCACGATTGGCACTGGTGATAGCGTGATCAGCCAGTGCAGGGGTTGCCTGCGCGTAGCGACCTACTGATTCAGTGGTGTCAGAGGGGTTGATATTCTCAATGGAATCGTCAGTTTCGACCCACTCTCCGTCAATGTATAAAGCGCGCGTAACTGACATCGTCTATTCCCTTAAAACCCTAGTAACAAAGTGCGATGCTAAACCCTGTTTATTGAAAATGATACGCAATGACCTACTCATGGAGGGGTACTTTTGCTCAAAATTTCGACAGTCATTCGAAGGTCGCACAAGACGCCATCAGCACATCAATTTCGCGCACTGATTACGACATATCGATGCCCAAAAGAGACCTAGAATCGAGCGTTCGTCATCAAGTCGACTTTACGCTTGAGCATGGACCTCGATTCTCAAGCCTGCGGGAGAGTGCAATAGCACTGATTCGCTTGACTGAATCAGCCGACCCGAAAGCCTGGAGCGTTTGAAGGGGACATTGAGCTGCGCCAAATGGTCTACCCAATCGGCCATATCCTCCACCCACCAGTTGAGGTGCGTGACACCCCTGGCTCCAGGCGCCGCTCGGGGATAACGATTGATGCCCTGAGTGCCTTGATAGGTCACGAGCTCTACCTCACCCAAAGACTGCCCAATTTGGGCCCAAATACTGACCTCCAAAGCACAACCTGCAGGGAGGCCGATCATCTGTTCGATCTCGGGTCCGGCCAAAATATTATCGTGGGCTAAAGAAAGGCCCATCACGTCTCGATAAAACGCTTTCTCCGCTGCCGGGTCACTCACGATACAGACCAAAGGACCAACCCCGTAAAACCCTGAGCTAGTTGGCAGCGCATCGCCACCCATAATCTGTAGCAGCACAATATTGATGTCGTCGTGCCCCGCCAAATGGATCTCGCGGAAATGAACCCCGTCCGGTGATACCGCCTCGCTATACTGATCATTGCGAAATCGGACGCCGCGAATCGCCAACTCAACCATCCGACGCGGCAGATCATCTACATAAATATCCAGATTCTTTGGACAGAGATCGAACACCGCTGCAGCCTGGCGCACCGTCGCAGCAGCTGTGTCGTACTCGACTAGATGAATGGCGCCGCAAGCAGCGCCAGGCGATTGCAGCATCGCTTGCCGGCAAATGAGACGGTCCGTTAACTGCCAATGCTCCCGCAGACCCAGATCATCGCCTTCGATTCGATCAATGCACTCAAAACCTAAGGTATCGACCCAGAAGGCACAGGCAGCGGCCAAATCATTCGTGCCAATCGAGACCCAGCTCCAAGCAGTTAGCACGGCAGACACGCAAGGCGACGATGCTGAGCCGCGAGCGCCCTGCCGCTTTGTAAGGCAGCGGCGCAACACAAAATCCTGCTGAGACCACTACTCACGGCGCTGCACGAGACATGGGATAACGCGCATCAACCTGCAACAGCAAATCATCGACCAACATTCCGACGTAATAGTCCGACGACTGTCGCTTGGCCTCCTGCAGATAAGCACGCAAATCCGCGGCCACGATAGCCGGACCACATTCCGCAAAGTCGCCACGCAGGCTATGCCTCGGCAGCGCCACCAAAGCAGCAAGGCGCCGGTAATGCGCTGCACGTTGCCACAGTTCATAGGTCTGGCAAATATCAGGCTCGATAGTGCGACCCGTGGCATATAAATAACCGATCACGAAGAGTGATTGGGGGTAATCAGCCTCGAGCGCTTTCAGTCGATACGGCATCGCACGTTCACCCTGCCCCGAATAACCATAAGCCCGACCCAGCTGATAATTGAGTCTCGGATTGTCAGGGTCGTTGCTCACGGCGTCGTGACAAGCTTCGATAGCAGCTGGTTTGTCCATTGTTGCGCTACCCACCGCGGGCGCGACATGCCCAGGGTCACGACCATGCGCCGCGAGCCGATCACACAACGTCACCGTCTGAGAAAACCGATCATAATCGTAATCCGCAAAGTCGACTGCTGTTGCGGCCAACGGCCACAACAGCAAAATCAACAGTGATGTGCAGCGATGCAAGGCTCGTCTCCTCTCTCTAACCAATCGATGCGTCTCTCATAACAAAGCTAGAAGCCTGTCACTCCGTCACTTGCGGAGTTTGATCAAGATTTTCCGCAGGAGACGACGTCTTACACACCCTATTGAGAATGCGGTAAGCGCCACTTTTTATCAAGGATCGGCAGCGCAACCGATGAGCCAAGTCCGTAATCTCGCCATCTCGCTGTTTTGCCCTCAACACGTCGCTCAATAAGCCGCCACTTGCGCCCGTGTTAAAGTAATATCAACGGCACCGTCGCGCTATGATTGCCTTGGCCTAAATTGAGACATCAGACATGAGTGAAGCGTTTGTCACCACAACCCAAGAAGAGAGCTTGCTCTGGCTAACCTTGAACCGCCCAGATAAGCGCAACCCGCTCTCCAGCGACATGATCGCGGCGCTATCAACCGCGCTCCAAGCTGGTTATGAAGACACTGCAACGCGCGTGATCGTGATCAATAGCGCAGGAGTCGCGTTTAGCGCAGGTCATGACTTAGCAGAAACCCAACAGCGAGCCGACGAACCGTTCGATGAGTGGCAGCAACGTCTCAAAGCATTGCTCACCGCTTGCGCCGACATGATGAGTGGAATCGTTCACGCACCTAAGCCTGTGATTGCCAGCGTTCAAGGGATCGCGAGTGCAGCGGGTTGCCAATTGGTATCTGCCTGTGATCTAGCACTGGCGGCAGACACCGCCACATTTTGCACGCCGGGAGTCAATATCGGTACTTTTTGCACCACACCACTGGTGGGCATTGGCCGCAATCTGTCCCGCAAACATGCGCTCGAAATGGCGCTCACCGGCGACCAATTTACTGCCGCCACAGCGGAGCGATTTGGCTTGATCAATCGGGTTGAACAAGCCGATAACCTCACTCGCGCCACACGACAACTCGCACTGTCGATCGCCTCTCGCTCTGCAGAGAGTATTGCGCGGGGCAAATCTGCTTTTTATCGTCAGGTTGAGATGCCACTCGACGATGCCTTCGCACTGGCTAATGAGGTCATGTTAGACAATCTCACCGCAGCGGGTGACGCGAGAGAAGGGGTTGCGGCATTTTTTGAAAAGCGGCCTCCAGAGTGGCAGGGTTGATCCAGTGCGACTCGAGTCTGATCAAGGCATCGCGACGCTGCTCAATTCCGTTCAACGCATTGCTGTCTTGGGCGTCAGCGCCAACATTGATAGGCCGAGCCATCGAGTTTTCCGCTTTCTGCTGACCGCGGGTTACGATGTGATTCCCGTCAATCCTCTGCTGACGGGTCAGGAGTTGTTAGGTAGGCAGGTCTTTGAGTCTCTGGCACAACTTCCGGGCACTGTCGATATGGTTGACGTATTCCGAGACAGCCGCTTCTTGCCTGCCATCACTACCGAAGTCATCAGCCTGCAAATACCCGCCTTGTGGACTCAGCTGGGCGTGACCCATGCCGATGCGGAGACGACAGCGTCTGAGGCGGGAGTAAGACTGGTCGTGGATCGGTGCCCCGCAATCGAGATCCCCCGGTTACAGCAGCTCGGCCTGATGCAACCCTCCACTTAAATCAATTCGCCTATCATGGCGTTACAATGCTTTACCGCCCGTCTCTTCGAGCTGAGACAGGGACCACAGTGTCAATAACGCCGCCACTAATATGTAAACCGACACATAAATGATGCCCAGCTCCTGCCACAGGAGCACGGCGATAGTGGGCGCGAGTGCCCCGCCGAGGATAGCGCCAATTTGATAGCCCAGAGAAGCCCCTGAATAGCGCACCTCTGTGGCAAACAGCTCCGTAAAATAGGCGGCCTGCGGACCATATTGCATCCCCAGTAAAACCATCCCCATGGTGACCGCGAGCGTAATCATAATGGGCATACCGGTGTCGACCAGCGGGAAAATAGCGAAGCCCCAAATTCCCGTTAGAATGGCGCCCCATCGGTAAATTTGTTTCCGGCCTACTCGATCAGACAACCCCGAAAAATAGAATTGAGCGGGCATCATAATGGCCGCCGCCACCAAAACGGAAACCAACAGCTCATCACGCGTTAAATCAACGGTTGGCGAGTTAAGGCCGTACGCAATGACGAAGGCGATCAAAATATAAAAAGTCACCTGCACCGACAAGAATGCGCCTGCGGCCAGCAAAATACGCCGAGGGTAACGGCGCATGGCCTCGAATACCGGTGAACGTTCTGCCACTGCTTGCTGTGGGCTCGCTGCTTGCTCCGCCTGCAGCGCTTTAAACGCCTCGGTATCTTCCATACGAAGCTGGATATACAGCGAGATGGCAATCAACAGAATGCTGGCAATAAAAGGCAGTCGCCAGCCCCACGCTAAAAATGCCTCATCACTCATCGAAGCACTGACCGAAATAAAAGCCAGGTTTGCCAGAATCACACCCATCGGCGCTCCCGCTTGCGCATAAGCCCCGTACCAACCTCGCTTATCTGCTGGCGCACTCTCGGTCACCAGCAGCATTGCGCCGCCCCACTGTCCGCCTACCGCCAGCCCCTGAATAAATCGCAGTAAGACCAGGCACAGCGGCGCCGCCAGCCCGATCGAGTCATACGTCGGCAGTAATCCGATGAGCGTCGTCGCCACACCCATCATCATGAGCGCGACGACCAGCGTTCGCTTTCGCCCTACGCGATCACCAAAATGGCCAAATACAATCCCACCTAATGGGCGCGCGATAAAGCCGACCGCAAAAGTACTGAAGGAGATAATTAATAAAACCATGGGCGGCAGGTCTTGCGGAAAAAAGGCAAGAGGAAAAATAATCGCAGCCGCCGTGCCGTATAAAAAGAAGTCGTACCATTCAATGCTGGTACCCGCCAATGAAGTCAAAGCCACTTTGCGCATGTTGGTTGTTTTTTCGCGCGTCTGTACTTCGCTCATGCATTCACCACTCGACTGATTTAAGGCATCAAGCTAACACGAAGCTCGGGGACTGTGGGCAGGAAACCCGAAGTCACTTGACCTCGGGTTTGCAGAATCTCAACGCCATCCAAGCGCGGCTTGCTAGCGTTCTCGCTTGTCGTTATTCACGGTGACTCTTTGCATATGTCGTCGATGTGGCAAGTAATCGCAGACGGCATAATGTTGGGTGATGCGGTTATCCCAAATCGCCACCGTATCGTCGCGCCATCTCAACCGAACTTGGAACTCTGGCTTACGCACCTGCTGAAACAAAAACTGCAATAACTCGTCGCTATCCCCCTGATTCATATTTAAAATGTGCCGGGTAAAAGATTGATTTACATTAAGATATTGAAGGCCCGATATCGGATGCGTCGCCACGACATCGTGCACTGCAGAGCCAACCTCTGCTAACGCTTTATCGATTGCCTCGGTGCCACCCCGTTGAAAGTAATCATTCCGGAAGGTGCCCATATCGTGAATTGCCTGCAATGCCTGCAAATCAGATTTCCACCCGGCAGACAAGCTGTCGTAGACCGCACCCATGTTGGCCCAGAGCGTATCACCGCCGGTGCTAGGCACCTTCACAGCACGCAAAATACTGGCAAAGGGCGGGTTGGGTCTGAACGTGAGGTCTTTGTGCCAATCCTCTGTATCGGGCACATTGTCAGCATCGGCAATCAGTTCGACGATACTCTGAAAGCCCTCGACATGCGGATAAACCGGGTGTCCAGGGTCGATATCGCCCAGCGCAGCAGCCAGCGCCAAATGTGACTCAGGTGTGAGCCGCTGATCGCGAAAAAATAAAACCTGATGTTGGGTCAAACCCTGATGCACAGCATCCATCTCTGCGCCAGACAATGGTTCATTCAAGTTGAGACCCGAGACCTCCGCCCCCAGCGCCCCAGTGAGCACGTCAAACTCCATAGCGGTACCTATTTGTCTACCTGCGCCCATTTCTGCCTGAACCTATTTCCGCCTGCGCCGATGCCAGCCAGCCTCTAAATTTGTTGACACGCCAGGCTGCAACGCCAGTAATCGATTCGCGACTCCTCTGATGAGGCTGACTGAGACAAAATCTTATCACCACGCCCGTGATTTTTTATACCGCTATCTCACGGCCGCCATCAGCGCCTCTTGCGCAACGTTGAACCGCTCAGTCCAACACGCCAATACAACCTCACTGGACCATCTGGATCCATAGAATCCATTCAGATAGTGTGCCGCGTCCGACCATCGCCCGGTGCCCTGACATCTCGCTCAGCGCTCACAGTGCTGTGCCATACTCGCACATCGTAGCGATCACGAGACCACCATGGATGCTCTAGAAATTTTTTCGCAACAATTGGTCAACACTGTCTGGGGGACGCCACTGGTTGCATTGCTTTTGGGTGGCGGGTGTTTTTTTATCATCGCCTCGCGCGCACTGCCTTACCGTTATATGGGCCACGCCATTGCCATATTAAGGGGCCGATACGACACGCCAGATGCCAACGGCGAGATCTCTCATCAGCAAGCGCTAGCGGCTGCGCTATCCAATACGATGGGGCTGGGCAATATTGCGGGGGTCGCGCTCGCCATTGTGGCCGGCGGGCCCGGCGCCGTATTTTGGATGTGGATGTCTGCAATCGTGGGTATCGCCACAAAATTTTTCACCTGCTCGCTCGGCGTCATGTACCGAGGCAAAGACTCTCTTGGCAACCTTCAGGGCGGCCCCATGTACGTTATCCGAGAAGCGCTCCCACGGCCCTATTACCCACTCGCCGTATTATTTTCGCTAGCGGGACTCATCGGCACTCTACCCATCTTCCAAGCCAACCAATTAACGGCCCTCATCCAAGATACGGTACTCGCGGGCACCGCGCCGGAATGGGCACCACTCGCTATTGGTATCGTCATAGCGATCGTTGTGGGATCAGTCATCTTCGGTGGACTGCCTAGAGTCGCCAAAGTGGCGGTCGCACTGCTACCCACCATGGTCCTTGTCTACCTAGCCATGACAATGTGGGTGCTCGCCAATCACCTGCCTGATATTCCCCGCGTGCTCGCCACGATTTTTACTGAAGCGTTATCCCCAACCGCGGTCGGCGGCGGATTTCTCGGAGTGATGCTCATCGGAATTAGTCGCGGTGCGTTTTCAAACGAAGCCGGCGTCGGTACCGAAGTGATGGCACACAGCGCCGCGAAAACAGATGAACCCATTCGAGAGGGGATGCTGGCAACGCTAGGTCCAGTCTTTGATACCTTAGTCGTTTGCACCTGTACGGCGCTCGTCATTCTTCTAGCGGGTAATTGGCAGTCTCCGGGGGACATGTCAGGCATCACTTTGACCGCTGATGCCTTTCGCTCAGAGATGGGCAATGCGGGGTTAATCACCTTGGGTTTTGTCGCATTGATCCTCAGCACCACCACCATGTTTGCCGGTTGGTACTTTGGGGCAAAATGCTTTGGGTTTTTAGTCGGTGCTAAATGGCAACCCTACTTCCGATGGTTTTTTATTGCCGCTGTTGTGTTTGGCGCCACTGTGAGCATTGACGTGGTCTTTAATTTGATCTCCGCCAGCTATGGCATTATGGCGATTCCCACGATGGTCAGCGCCATTGTTTTAGCGCCCCGCGTGTTACGCGCTGCCGAGCGTTATTTTGCAGATCACCCTTAATAGCAGGGCGTGAGCACTACTGGGGCCGGGCTTTTAATACCAACAAGGCGTTGCCCGGCATCTTGCCAGAGAAAGCGTAACCCGAGTTCAGAATGATTCGATCACCAACCACAATAGGCGCTTGCCCACCACCTACAGAGCCTCCTTGCGCGACACGATCGCCCACTGCGCCAACCGACTGAGTGGTATCGTATTCCCATAAGATGGCCCCATTCTCTGTGTCAAAGGCTCGCAGATAACCGTCGTTAGATCCCGCCAACACATAATCATCTAACACGGTAATGGCCGCAGAATAACCGGGGAAGCAACCGGCACGCCCATTGCAGGTATCCTCTGCTGGCGCCTTCCAAATGAACTCACCCGTATCAATATCCAGGGCGTACAGACCAGGCTTGGCTGGCTCATCATAAGTGCGCCCGTCCGGCACATCGCTTACCGGCACAAACACTTTTCCCCCATGAGCCGCCAGACCAAAGTTGATCCCCGCCACAACACCGCCTCTGCCCACTTTGTTGCGCCACAAAACTTTTCCGGTCAAGGGGTCTAGGCCCACGACCAGACCGCCCTTGTCACCCGCTAACAGTAATTTGCGCCCTGAAGCACCGGTAGCGACAACAGGACCGGCTCCATAGTCCCAGTCGGGGCCATTGTCATCAGGACAATTAATCTTGCCCGCATACTCGCAGGAGGCATTCCAGACATCACCGGCACGCGCCTGCGCGACCCAGACAATCTCACCGTTGTGCCGATTCAGTGCAATGACTGAGTCACTTACGCCCGATCCCTCGCCCGTGTAATCATCGCCCGTCGCCACAAACAATAAATCACCGTCCACCGACATCCCTGCCCAAACCGGCACACCAGACGGACCGTACAGTTTTTTACCAGCGCCATTGGTGGCCTGCTCTTTTGCCGGCGGGATAAAGTATCGACGCCAAAGCTCCTCACCGGTGCCCGCGTTTAGCGCAGCGACCGCGCCTCGAAAAGTACAACACGGATAATCGGCACTGATTGCTGCGCCCTCTTCCAGCGACGAGATGGGCACGTACAGTACGTCGTCGACTAGGGTAGACGCTGCCGTCAAAGTAGCCACGCCATGATCATCCATCCGCTTACGCCATATCAGCTCGCCGGTGATAGCCGATACGGCATATTGGTTACCACTGACGTCACCAAAATACACTAGCGGATCAACCTTCTCGTCTGCAGGGTCCCAGGGCGCGACGATCATCGCGTTGCGCACTTCTGCCGACGCCATGAATTGCCATCGTGTACAACCCGTCTCGGCATCAAAGGCATAGACCAACCCACTTTGGCTACCGACAAAAACAGCGCCACCAGCCAACGCAGGCTGCGAGCGAGCGCGCACAGCGGATGGAAAAGCAAATGCCCAATCCATCTCCATTGTAGGCAACGCCGCTTTAGTGACCTTCGCAATGTCCGGCCCGATGTAGTGCGTTCCTTCCTGATCAAAGCCCCAGTGAGAAAATGCTGGGGTTGCCGCTCGATTAAATTCAGAAGCCGCTTGGGAACACGCTAGGCCCGCTGATCTCGCGTCATCACCGCTCATTTTTCGCTTGGTGAGGAATTCGGCGATTGCTGTTTTCTGCGGCAGCGATAAGTCACTGGCCACTTCCTGCATCAAGCCTTCGTTGAGGGCGCTAAGGATCGCCTCTGGCGTGCTTAACTGAAGAATATACCGTTGTGGCGCGCGCACGACGTTGGCATCATGACACTGCGCGCAGCGCGATTCGTAAAGCACACGACCCGCTGCTTCCGTCTCTGAATCAAGGTTCTGAGAGACCTCCGCATAGGCCCCGTCCTTACCGCCCCCCCCGTCTCCAAATGCCACCGGAGAACACACTAGTAAACAGGAGAAAAACAATACCGCACCACAGTGCTCAAGTAGAACTCTTCCTTTTAACAACATCATTACCGCTCCAATCTCCCAGCATTTTTAACCGCCAAGGATGTTATAGCTAACAATTTAGTAGCCAAAAATTTAATCGCTGAGATTTTATGGCCGGCATTTTTCCAGTAGCCGAGCATTGTTCACTTAAGCGGCTCTAGGGCGCATCGGCCCAAAGCCCATACACGGGGTCTGCCTGACTCCGAGATCCCGTCGTCATTCCTTCGAACATTCCTGAGCCCATCAAGTTCTTTGCCGGACTTGAGGTGGTCCAATCCAACACGAACGTCCGGTGAGCGATTTTCCATACGCCTTGCCTGC
>CAJWWJ010000057.1 GCA_913048575.1 uncultured Halieaceae bacterium | reverse complement strand
CACTATGGCGGGACTTCGTCTGGCTGATTACGTTGTCACCGAAGCGGGATTTGGGGCCGATTTGGGTGCCGAAAAGTTCATTGACATCAAATGCCGTTCGGCGGGTATTCGCCCCTCTGCTGGCGTGTTGGTGGCAACGATTCGCGCGCTCAAGTTTCACGGTGGTGTTGCCAGAGAAAATCTGACAGAGGAAAACCTGTCGGCGCTGCAGGCCGGTCTCGCGAACCTCGATCGCCACATCAGTAATTTACGAGACCAGTATGGCGTCCCCGCGGTGGTCTCCATTAACCAGTTTGTTAGCGACACGCAGGCTGAGGTCGATCTCGTGATGGACCACTGCAAAGCGCTAGGCGTACAAGTGGCACTGTCTAGCCACTGGGCCAATGGCGGCGAAGGCGCCACTGAACTGGCCCATATGGTCGCGGCATTGTGCGAGGGTGACAGCACGCCCGCGAATACGCCGCACTCGTCTTTTGTCTATCCCGACGAGGCCTCACTGTGGGAAAAAATAGAGATGGTGGCGACGAAGATCTATGGGGCAGCCGAAATTACCGGCAGCTCAAAGGTGCGTGACCGCCTGAAGGAGCTCAACGACGAGGGGTATGGTCATTTACCCGTTTGCATCGCGAAAACGCCGTACTCTTTTTCAACCGACCCTGCACTCAAAGGGGCTCCTTCGCAGCATGTTATGGACATACGGGAGGTGCGTTTATCAGTCGGCGCCGGATTTGTTGTCGCAATCTGTGGTGATGTGATGACCATGCCAGGTTTACCAAAGGTCCCAGCCAGTGAACAGATCGACGTGGTTGATGGACAGGTGGTAGGCCTCTTCTAGTGGTGCTTCACGCGACGGATCAAAGACCGGTTCGGCGCGTTAGCGCCGTAACGGCCGCCGGCGCGCAATCTGATGAGGCGTTCGACCCTGTTGTGGTCGAGGCGCCGTTATCGGTAATGGTGAACGGGGAGGCGGTGGCCACCACGATGCGGACACCCGGGCACGATGAGGAACTGGCGGTTGGTTGGCTCATCAGTGAGACAGACTTGACGGCCCGCAGCGATCTTATGACGGTCGAACGAATGGGTGCCGCGGTGGCCGGTGCGGCTGATGCAGCGGCGGTTGATACGGTTTGCCTGTCGCTGATTGACACGGCGGTTCCCCCAAGACCCCGCGCTTACCTCACGTCGAGTTCTTGTGGGATCTGTAGCGCAGAGGTCATTGAGGCCACCCCCGCCCCGCGGGCGCCGCTTCAAACACAGGGATGGGAGCTGACGCCGCAGCAGGCGCATCAGCTGGTGGCCGCTATGCGGGCAGAGCAGAAAATGTTTGATTTGACAGGCGCGTTGCACGCCGCTGCCCTCGTCTCACCGACTAAGGGGCTAGTAGTGGTACGAGAAGACGTAGGACGCCATAATGCAGTGGATAAAGTGATTGGGAGCGCTTTCTTGGCAGACCGTTATCCGCTCACTGATCATCTGCTCGTGGTAAGCGGGCGGGTGTCTTACGAGATCGTGGCGAAAGCCTTACGAGCCTGTGTGGCAGGGATTGTGGCAGTATCTGGGCCGACCACGCTGGCAGTTGATCTGGCACGAGCACATGGGCTGGTGCTGTTGGGATTTACCCGGGATGACCGGTTAAATGTGTATGCTGGGGGAGATTGCGTCGCGTCATGACTATCACACGCCAACCTGAATGGAACGCTGAGGAAGCTGCAGCCTTGATTGCCCCAATCGTCGCTGCGGAGTCGGGTCCCGTATTGCTGTGTTTGCAGGCAGTGCAAGCGCATTATGGGCACGTCTATAGCGATGCGATCGCGCTGATTGCTGACGCTTGCAATGTGTCTCGTGCAGATGTCCATGGTGTGTTCACTTTTTATGCGGATTTACGTGAGACCCCACCCCCTGCCGTGCCGGTGCGATTGTGCGCGGCTGAAGCCTGCCAAGCGGTGGGTGCACGCACATTAAAAGCCGAATGGTCCGCTGCTTGTGAGGCTAGTCCTGAACTGGCCACGCTAACGGGCGTCGATGAGCCAATTTTTTGCTTGGGTAATTGCGCATTGGGGCCCGCTGCGATGGTGAATGGCGAGCTCATCGGTCGCGCAGATGTCGCGCGCCTGTGCCAGGCAATTGATGCAGCGCAGGCGCAGGAGAGGCCGCTATGAGTATTTGGTTCGTACCGCGCGATGCGGCGGCTCGGTCGATGGGTGCTGATGCGGTGGCGGCCGCGCTGACAGACCGTGGCGAGACAGTCGTTCGTAATGGCAGCCGTGGCATGTTGTGGATGGAGCCCCTGATCGAGCGCGCCGAGACGCGTGATGGTGAGAGAGTGGGCTGGTCCAATATGACAGCGGTGCACATTGAGCAAGCACTGCCCTCAGAGGACAGTGAGCATTACGTAGGTCCGGTTGAAGAAATTGATTATCTCGCTAGGCAAAACCGATGGATCTATGAGCGCGTTGGCGTGACCGATCCATTGGATCCAGAGGATTATCTCCGTCATGGGGGCTTAGCCGGCCTGAAGAACGCGCTTGCTGTGAGCGGCGATGCCGTCGTAGACATTATCACCACCTCTGGTTTGCGCGGTCGCGGTGGAGCGGGATTCCCTGCCGGTATTAAGTGGCGCACAGTGGCCGAACAATCGGCACAGCCTCATGCCGGCGAGTCGCGGGACGCGACGCCTCATAAGTATATCTGCGTCAATGCGGACGAGGGCGATAGCGGTACCTTCGCCGATCGCATGTTGATGGAGGGTGATCCCTTTTGTTTGCTGGAGGGGATGACGATTGCGGCTCATGCGGTGGGGGCTGACCGAGGCTTGGTTTATTTGCGGTCAGAGTATCCAGATGCGATCGCAACCCTGCAGGCAGCGATCGACATTGCGCGGGAGCGTCACTGGTTGGGTGACGATATTCTCGGCTCGAAGGTCGCCTTTGACGTGGAGATTCGAGTCGGTGCCGGGTCTTACGTGTGTGGCGAAGAAACCGCCATGCTCGAGAGTCTAGAAGGACGTCGCGGTATGGTCCGTGCTAAGCCACCCTTGCCGGCAATCAAGGGCTTGTTTGGCACCCCTACGGTGATCAATAACGTCCTGACAATCGCCAGCGTGCCCTCAATCTTGGCGCGCGGCGCAGAGACCTATGCCGCATTGGGGCAGGAGCGCTCTCTGGGAACACAGGTGTTCCAGTTGGCGGGTAATATTGCGCAGGGTGGCATTGTCGAGACCGCCTTTGGAATTACCGCTCGAGCGTTGGTCGCTGATTTTGGCGGCGGGACGCGCTCGGGCAAACCGGTCAGAGCCGTTCAGCTGGGTGGCCCCCTCGGTGCTTATCTGCCGGATGACAAGCTCGATGTGGCGATGACCTATGAGGCATTGGCTGCTGCGGGAGGAATGATTGGTCATGGAGGTATCGTTGTTTTTGATGAGACCGTTAACATGGCTGACCAGGCGCGTTTTGCGATGGATTTCTGCGTAGAGGAATCCTGTGGAAAGTGCACGCCATGTCGAATAGGGGCAGTGCGCGGCGTTGAGACCTTGGATAAAATTAGGGCTGGGCAAGACGTCGAGGGGAATACAGCGCTGCTCCGTGATCTGTGCGACGTGATGACGCAAGGCTCGCTCTGCGCAATGGGCGGCTTAACGCCCAACCCCGTGCTCAGCGCGATCAATCAATTTCCAGAAGATTTTCAATCGCCCGTGATTGCCACGGGTTGAGGGCGACGCAATGAATATGGTTCAGCAATTTGACCCCGCTCAACTCGATCTGTCACAGGATTATGGTACGCCTGCGATAAATTCTGAAGTTGAGGTCACCGTCCATATCGATGGTATGCCGGTTACTGTGCCCGAGGGAACCTCTGTGATGCGCGCGGCCGCCATCGCCGGCGCCAACATTCCTAAGTTATGTGCGACCGATAATGTAGAGGCGTTTGGCTCTTGCAGACTATGCTTGGTCGAGATTGAGGGCCGCAATGGCACACCCGCTTCCTGCACCACACCCTGTCAGGAGGGGATGTCGGTCAAGACACAAACGACTCGCCTCGACAAACTGCGAAAAGGGGTGATGGAACTCTACATCTCAGATCATCCCCTCGACTGTTTAACGTGCCCCGCTAACGGGGATTGTGAGCTGCAAGATATGGCGGGTGCCGTCGGGTTGCGTGACGTGCGTTACGGTACCGAAGGAGCGAATCATCTAGCGGGTGCCAAAGATGAGTCCAATCCCTATTTTACGTTTGATACCAGTAAATGCATCGTCTGTAGTCGATGCGTCCGTGCGTGTTCAGAGGTACAGGGCACGTTTGCACTCACGATTGCAGGACGCGGATTTGGTTCGCGCGTGTCACCAAGTGAGCAACAACCCTTTTTAGAAAGCGAGTGCGTGTCCTGTGGCGCCTGTGTTCAGGCATGCCCTACGGCCACCTTACAAGAAAAAAGTGTCATTGAATTAGGGGTGCCCAGCCGTAAGGTCAAAACCACCTGTGCTTACTGTGGCGTGGGCTGTTCTTTCGTCGCCGAGTTACGGGGCGATGAGGTGGTGCGCATGGTCCCCGATAAGCAAGGCGGTGCCAACGCGGGTCACTCCTGTGTGAAAGGTCGTTTTGCTTGGGGATACGCGCAGCATCAGGACCGCATCACCACACCGATGGTGCGAGACAGCATCGATGCAGCGTGGCGGGAAGTCAGTTGGGAGGAGGCGATTGGTTTTGCGGCCGATCGTTTTAATGCCATCAAGGCCAGTCATGGTGTGGATGCGATAGGCGGCATCACCTCTTCACGATGCACTAACGAAGAAGTCTATGTTGTGCAGAAAATGGTCCGCGCCGCATTTGGCACTAACAATGTCGACACCTGCGCGCGCGTGTGTCACTCACCCACCGGTTATGGTCTTAAGCAGACCTTCGGCACCAGTGCTGGCACGCAAGACTTTGCATCGGTGCAGCACGCCGACGTAATGATGGTTATTGGCGCCAACCCCACTGATGCGCACCCTGTATTTGGTTCTCGCATGAAGCGTCGGCTTCGAGAAGGCGCAGATCTTATTGTGATTGATCCCCGCTCAATTGATCTTGTGCGGTCGCCTCACGTGAGTGCGGAGCATCACCTGCAGTTATTGCCCGGTACTAACGTGGCGGTCCTGAATGCTGTTGCCCACGTGGTCGCTAGCGAAGGGCTGATTGATGACGCATTTGTTGCAGAGCGTTGTGACCGCGTATCGTTTAAAGCCTGGGAAGATTTTATTCGTCTGCCTGAGAATAGCCCAGAGACACTGGAGGCGGTGACCGGTGTCCCGGCAGCCACCGTGCGTGCGGCGGCAAGAGCGTTTGCCACAGCAGACAATGGCGCCATTTACTATGGGTTGGGCGTCACGGAGCATTCTCAAGGTTCAACGATGGTCATGGCCATGGCGAACCTGGCGATGGCGACGGGTAATATCGGCCGGTTGGGCGTGGGGGTGAATCCGCTCCGTGGACAGAATAACGTGCAGGGTTCCTGCGACATGGGATCGTTCCCCCACGAGTTTGTGGGATATCGGCACGTCTCTGACGATACCGTCCGCGAACAATTTTCCCACGTTTGGGGCGTCACGCTGCGCGAAGAGCCCGGTATGCGGATCCCCAATATGCTCGACTCTGCCGTGAGTGGGCGTTTCAAAGGTCTCTACATTCAAGGTGAGGATATTGCGCAATCTGATCCCAATACGCAGCATGTCGCCGCTGCCTTGACGGCAATGGATTGCGTCATCGTGCAGGACCTCTTTTTGAACGAGACGGCGCAGTTTGCGCATGTGTTTCTCCCGGGTACGTCGTTTCTGGAAAAAGACGGTACCTTTACCAACGCGGAACGACGTATTAATCGTGTGCGACCGGTGATGACGTCTCGCACAGGACGATCGGAGTGGGAGGCCACCTGCGCCCTGAGTGAAGCGATGGGGTACCCCATGCCTTACGAGAGCGCCGCCGAAATTATGGATGAAATCGCCGAGCTAACCCCCACCTTTGCAGGCGTGTCTTTTGACCTGCTGGATGAATTGGGCAGTGTGCAATGGCCGTGTAATGATCAGGCGCCGAGTGGAACGCCGATCATGCACAAAGACCGGTTTGTTCGCGGCGAGGGGCAGTTTATGACGACCCCTTATGTACCGACTGATGAGCGGTCGACCCGCAAGTTCCCCCTGTTGTTAACGACTGGTCGCATATTGAGTCAGTACAATGTCGGGGCACAAACGCGAAGAACCGAAAATGTGGTTTGGCATTCAGAGGATCTGCTCGATATTCACGAGGCTGATGCAGAGGCGCGCGGTGTAAAAGACGGTGACTGGGTCGAGATCGCCAGTCGCGCTGGCGAAACGAAAATGCGTGTGCGTATTAGCGACGATATTCCCGCCGGCGTGGTGTACACCACCTTTCACCATCCGGTGAGTGGGACCAATGTCATTACCACGGATAACTCAGATTGGGCGACCAATTGCCCAGAATACAAAGTGACGGCGGTGCAAATCAGGCCCGTATCCGAACCCGCGTTAGCGTGAACCGGTGATGGACTATCATCAAGAGCACTTGGTCAGGATGGCGAATCAAATCGCGGATGGCGTGCCCAGCCGCGAGGATGTAGCGGGGCAGGTCGGCCACCATATGCAACAATTTTGGACCCCCGAGATGCTGAAAGACCTGTCTGACATCGCGGCAAACACGCCCGATTGTATCGGTGCAGAGGTGCATGCGGCGCTGGCGGCGCTTTGAGGTAAAAAGCTCGCGCAAGGTGACGCTTTTGGTCATCTGTGTGTCGGGTTTGAGATAGCGCCGTTTGCGCAGAAAGCGCCCAATGCCCAGCAGTACCGAGAGCGTTCAGAACGCGTCGAGAACGACAAACAATAAGGCAAGAATGACGGCCTAAGTGATCTATCAAGAGCACGCGGGGCGGACAGTATTAGCACAGAGTGCAGGAGATCTTATGGCAACTTTACCCGAAAAAGCGCGAGTGGTGATCATTGGTCAAGGGGGCATTGTCGGTGCCTCGGTGGCGCATCATTTGATCGAAGCCGGTTGGGATGACATTGTCGGGCTCGAAAAGTCAGCGGTGCCGACGGACATTGGCTCAACCTCCCATGCTTCTGATTTCTGCTACATGACGTCGCACGACAAGTTGACGGTGTTTACCAGCACTTACAGTCGTGAGTTTTATAAGTCTCGAGGCAACTTTATCGAGATCGGTGGTATGGAAGTCGCGCGCAAAGGAGATGATGCTCAGGTGCAAGAACTGTTGCGCAAGGTGGCGTCAGGTAAAGCGTTTGGCACCAATGCACATATGATCACTGCAGCAGAAGCCAAAGAGCGCTTTCCGTTGCTAGAAGAAGACACGATCGAGTGTGCTATGTGGGATCCCGACGCGGGCCTCGTCACACCCCGGTCGCAAAAAGTCGCGGGTGACCTGGTGGATGAAGCGGTTGCAGCAGGCAAATTGACCGTCTTCCCCTACACACCCGCGGAAGAAATCATTGTTGAGAACGGCCGAGCGGTTGGGGTTAAAACCGGCAAAGGTATCATCATGGCGGATCACGTCGTGCTGTGCGCTGGTATTTGGGGTTCATTGGTGTCAGAGACGGCAAAGGTTAAATTGCCGTTGATGCCAGTCGAGCACCCGCTGCTATTTTTCGGTCCCTGGGATGCCCTCGAGGGCACGGGCAAAGATATTGTTTATCCGTTGTTTCGCGATCAAGGTAACTCCGCCTACGTGCGCGACACCGGCGACCCCACTACGCCAGAGGGCGGCTTACTAGAGTGGGGTTATTACGAACCCTTTGAGCCGCGTATTGTCGAGGCCAGGGCGATTTCGGAGCCCGAAGATGCCCGCATGTCGCCCTCTATGAATGATTTGACGCTGGATCAAGTGATCGAGGCCTTCGAGCGCTCTGTTGAGCTGACGCCAGTCTTAGCGGATTTGCCTTGGGAAGAGCGTCGGTCTTTTAATGGTTTGCTCTCAGTCACGACGGACGGCGGATCGATTATCGGTGAAGCACCTGACGTGCGAGGCCTGTGGTTATGCGAGGCCGTGTGGGTCAAAGATGGCCCTGGCGCCGGTAAATTACTGGCAGATTGGATGACCAAAGGACGCACCGAACTGGACCCGCATGGGGTAGATCCTGCGCGCCATTATCCGGTGCAATTGACCGACGAGTTTATTCGCAACCGCAGTTATGAAGTGGCGCAAAAGATTTACACGCCCGCTGTCCATCCGCGTGAGCCTTACGCGTCGTCGCGGCAAATGCGCACCAGCCCATTTTATGAGCGCGAAGTGGCGCTGGGTGGTTACTTCATGGAAGTGGCCGGATGGGAGCGCGCCTATGGCTACGCCGCCAATGAAGCCACGCTGCTGCAGACCTACCGCGATCGCGTGCCGACGCGCGCTGCAGAGTGGGATAACCGACACTTTTGGGAAGTTTCCAATGCGGAGCACTTGGCGCTGAGTGACGGTGTGGGCATGATCAACTTGTCTCACTTCGCCATTTTCGATGTGGTGGGTACAGATGCTGAAGCCCTGCTAGAGTTCTGTTCGGTAGCCAAAGTCGGCACCGATACCCCGATTGGCAAGGGCGTTTACACGCACTTTCTCGATCAAACTGGCGGTATCCACTCTGACCTGACGATTATCCGTCTTACCGAAGACAGCTTCCGGGTCATTTGTGGCGGTGATACGGGGCATCGGGATTATGTTTGGATGAAGCGCATGTGCGACAAGCTTGCGCTGGGTGATGTGGCGTTCGTCGACCAGACCGAGCAAATTGCCACACTGGGTCTGTGGGGCCCTGAAGCCCGCGCCACCTTGCAGCAGCTCATGGACGACCCCGAGAGCATCTCCCATGACGCCTTCCCTTATGCCACAGCAAAGGAAATCAACGTCCAAGGCGTCACGGTTTGGGCTTTCCGTATCTCTTATGTCGGTGAGCAGGGCTGGGAACTTTACTTCCCCTTCAGCGAAGGACTTGGCTTATGGGACGCGCTCTTTGCATTGGGCGTTACGCCGGTCGGTATCGAGACCTACGCCAACAGCCGCCGCTTGGAGAAGAGTTTACGGCTACAAAACGATGACTTAGAGACCGATTACAACCTGTACGAGGCGGGATTATCGCGGCCCAAAGTCAAAGCCGCAGACTTCCATGGCAAAGATGCCTACGTTGCTCAGCGTGAATTGCCCGAGCAGGCGGCCTATTTGTGTACGTTTGTGCTGGAAGACACCACCGACGAAAACGGCGTCGTCCGTTACCCGGTTGGACACTGGCCTTTGCTCGACCCAGAGACCCAAGAAGTGATCATTGATACCCATGGACGTCGTTCTTACACCACAAGTGTCGCTTTTGGACCGTCTTTAGGCCAGAATATCGCGATGGGGTACCTTCCCACTGATCGTGCTAAAGAGGGCGAGCGGGTACTGATGGAATATTTTGGCTGCTTCTTTCCGGCCAAAATCGTCTCTGTCGGCTATCGGGCGTTGCTCGATCCTGCGAACGAACGCGTCAGAAGCTGAGGTACCAGGTATCGCTTAATCTGGAGAAACGGCATGGAGCAGACACGGACGTTTAACGCTCCTCCCAAACGGGTAGGTTTTTTATTGATGGATCAATTCACGTTGATCTCTCTCTCCAGTGCCATCGACCCGCTGCGGGTCGCCAATTTACTCTCGGACACCGCCCTGTATAGCTGGCATCTGATTGGTTCGGGAGAACGAGATCAGGTGAGTAGTGACGGTATTCGTGTCACCCTCGATTACACCCTGTCGGATGAGGTCGATTTCGACTTGGTGATTGTTGTCGGCGGAATTGACATTGAACAGAGCGTGCAACGATCTGATACGGCCTGGCTGCGCAAACAGGCGCAGAAGGGCGTCCAGCTCGGTGCACTGTGCACAGGGTCGTATGCGCTGGCCAGCGCTGGGCTTCTGAACGGGTATCAATGCAGCGCCCACTGGGATTGCTTAACGCTGCTGACCGAGCAGTTTCCTGCCATCGACTTCAACTCCCACTTGTATACGATTGACCGCGATCGGTTGACCTGTACCGGGGGCACGGTGCCCTTGCATATGATGCTAGCAATGATCGCTAAGCGGCATCCTCAGTCTCTGGTTGATGGTGTGGCAGACATGCTGGTTTGCGAGCGTCACCGGTCAGATGCTGAAATGCAGGTCATTCCGATGTGGTCGAGAAAGGCAGACATGCAGCCCAAGCTCAAAGAGGTGTTGCAGTTAATGGAGGCTAACCTTGAAGAGCCTATTACCCTGCAAGAGCTAGCGGATTATGTCAGCCTGTCCCGACGGCAGTTAGAGAGACTGTTTTTAAAGCATCTGCATAGTACTCCCTCACGTTATTACTTAAAATTACGACTCGATCGGGCGCGCCGTCTGC
>CAJWWJ010000056.1 GCA_913048575.1 uncultured Halieaceae bacterium | reverse complement strand
AGCGATTTCAGATGTGCTCTCAAGTGTCCGGCAACACGCTCTTCGGTGGCGTGCACAAAGCCGAGACTGACTTTATCGCCTGCGACGGCGGTGATGGCTCCGAGCGCGAAGGAGGCCGCATAGAAGAGGGGGTTGAGCCGACTCGGTTTGGCGTCTAGCTCCTGTAACCGTGTTTCACACCAAGCGAGATGATCCGCCTCTTCTTGTGCTGCGCTCAGCAGGCTCTGTCGGGTGGCATCTGATCGCGCGGCGAGCGCTTGGCCTTGGTACAGCGCTTGGGCGCACACCTCGCCCGTATGATTCACTCGCATCAGAGCGCCTGCATGATCGCGCTCGCGCGCACTCAAGGGCGGCTCTTGATGCGCTAACGCAGGGGACGGTCGTGAGGAAGCCGGGCTTTGGTTGGACTGTCCGGTCAGTTGACGCAGCCGATTATCGACGCCGCTGATGAAGCGATCGAGGCCCGTCAGCGAACGCTGTTCCAATGTTGTTTTAACTGTCATGGCTGAAGCTTAGCGATCTATCGCGCGCCAGCCAATGTCTTGGCGAAAAATCATATCTTGCCAATTGATGTGATCGACACCTGCATAGGCCAACTGGATGGCTTCCTCAATGGTGTTGCCCAGTGCGCTGACACACAACACGCGCCCACCGTGAGTCACGATATTACCGTCTTGAGTCTGAGTGCCAGCATGAAATACCTTGGTGGTTGCAGGCCAAGGCGTATCGAGACCGGCAATGGCATGACCTTTTTCATAAGCATTGGGATAACCCCCCGCCGCTAAAACAACACCCACTGCAGGACGGGGATCCCACTGCGCCACCGCAGTGTCGAGTGTCCCCTCCAACGCAGATTGGCAATGAGACACCAAATCACTTTGTAGCCGCTGCAGTATGGGTTGGGTTTCGGGGTCACCAAAGCGGCAATTGAATTCTATGACCGAGGGGTTGTCATCGGCATCGATCATCAACCCGGCGTAAAGGAACCCGGTGTAGGAGTGACCCTCTTCTGCCATTCCTTTCACGGTGGGTAGAATAACGCGCTCCATAATGCGCTGGTAGACGAGGGCTGTCACAACGGGTGCAGGCGAGTAGGCGCCCATGCCGCCGGTGTTGGGTCCCGTGTCACCGTCGCCGATTCTTTTATGGTCTTGGGAGGTGGCCATCGGTAACACGTTGTCCCCGTCCACCATCACAATAAAACTGGCTTCCTCTCCCTCAAGAAAACCCTCGACCACCACCTGTGCGCCGGCGTCACCAAATTTGTTGTCCGCGAGCATGTCGCGAATGGCCTCTTCTGCCTCCTCAAGGGTCATCGCGACGATGACACCCTTGCCGGCGGCAAGCCCGTCGGCTTTGACAACAATAGGGGCCCCCTGCTCGCGAACATAGGCGAGTGCGGGGTCGAGCTCGCTAAAGACCGCATAGGCCGCGGTAGGAATGTGATGTCGTGCGAGAAAGTCTTTGCTGAAAGACTTACTGCCTTCGAGTTGCGCTGCGCCGCGTGTCGGCCCAAAACAGGGCAAGCCTGCTGCAGTAAAGTGATCCACAATACCCGCGACCAGCGGCGCCTCCGGTCCAATGACCGTCAGAGCACAGTCATTCTCGGTCGCAAAGGTCGCGAGACCGGCAATGTCTAGCGGGTCTAAATCGATATTCTGTAACTTGGCTTCGGTCGCTGTTCCGGCATTACCCGGTGCAACATAAACGCAGCTCACATAGGCGGGCTCGGCAAGCTTCCACGCCAGAGCGTGCTCTCGCCCGCCTCCACCGACAACTAAAATATTCATCGCTGCTGACCTCAGTGCCTAAAGTGACGCATTCCGGTAAAGACCATCGCTATTCCTGCTTCATTCGCCGCGGCAATGACTTCCTCGTCGCGCATCGAGCCACCCGGCTGAATGACCGCGGCAATGCCCCGTGCAGCCGCGTTCTCAATGCCATCACGAAAGGGGAAGAAGGCATCAGACGCCATGACGGCACCCTCGACGGATAAACCAGCGTGCTCCGCTTTGATCGCAGCAATACGAGCCGAATTCACCCGGGACATTTGACCTGCACCAACACCGATAGTCCGTTGATTGGCGGCATAGACGATGGCATTACTCTTTACAAATTTGGCCACTTTCCAGGCGAATAGCAGGTCAGCCCACTCGGCCTCAGTGGGCGCTCTTTGGGTAACTGTGTTCAGTTTGTCGCGATCGATCATGCCATCGTCTCGATCTTGAACCAGCAGACCGCCATTGACGCGTTTAAAGTCGCGCGTTGGAACCGGTGCCGACCAGTCGCCTGTTTGCAGCAAACGGACGTTTTCTTTTTGTCCAATAATCGACTGGGCGCCATCGGACACGGCAGGTGCAATGATGACCTCAACAAATTGTCGTTCGACAATGGCGCTCGCCGTATCGGCATCGAGTTCTCGATTAAAGGCAATGATGCCGCCAAACGCGGATTCGCTGTCAGTGTGAAACGCGAGGTCGTAGGCACTTGCCAGCGTACCTGCCACGGCAACCCCACAGGGGTTAGCGTGTTTTACAATGACACAGGCGGGCTCACTGAAGCTCTTGACGCATTCCAGCGCGGCGTCGGTATCGGCCACATTATTATAAGACAGTGCTTTGCCTTGTAATTGCTTAGCACTGCTGATGCCCACTTCTTTTGGCATGGCTTCGCGGTAAAACGCTGCGCTTTGATGGGGGTTCTCGCCGTAACGCATCTCTTGCACTTTTTCTAATTGGAGTGAGAAGGTGCGTGGGTAATCAGCGGAACCGCCCTCAACGAGGCAACCAAAGTGGTTGGCGATCATGCCGTCGTAGGCGGCTGTGTGCTCATAGGCCCGAATCGCTAAATTAAAACGGGTCTTTAAGGTGGTGTGCCCGCTGTGTTCGGTCAGCTCTTCAAGAATCGCCGCATAGTCTTGTGTCGCGACGAGTATCGCCACATCACGATGGTTTTTGGCAGCTGCTCGGACCATCGTAGGACCGCCAATATCAATATTCTCGACGGCGTCTGCCAGTGTGCAGTCAGCGCGCGCTACTGTGGCTTCGAAGGGGTAGAGATTGACGACAACCAGATCAATGGCCGGGATGTCGTGCGCTGTCATGACACCATCATCGACCCCTCGGCGACCCAAAATGCCGCCATGAATTTTTGGATGTAAGGTTTTCACTCGGCCATCCATCATTTCGGGGAAGCCCGTATGGTCCGATACCTCGGTCACCGCGAGTCCTGCTTCACGCAGCAGCCGACAGGTTCCGCCGGTCGATAATATCTCCACGCCGTGCTCGATGAGCGCGCGAGTGAAGTCAACAATGCCGGTTTTATCTGACACACTGATGAGGGCTCTTTTCAGGGGGGCGAGCCCGGCGTCACTCGACATCTATCGTTTCCTTTTGGCAGGTTTTTTAGTGGGGGTGGTGTGCGACTGGCGTGATTTTTTCTTGGGCTGAACGGATTCTGGCTCAGATATTAGGCCGTACTGACGAAGCTTTTTGCGCAACGTGCCTCGGTTTAGGCCGAGCATGGTGGCAGCGTGGCTTTGGTTGTGCTGTGTGTAATCGAGAACCTCCCTTAATAGGGGCTCCTCTATCTGGCGCAACACCATGTCATATAAATCGATGCAGGACTCACCATCCAGCGTGGCTAAAAAGTGCGCAATGGCGTCAGCTGCACTGTCTTTGAGGGGAGGTGGCCCCGATTGACGACGGGCACTGATCGGTTCAGCAGCAGTTTTCTTGCGTGCCGTCATGCTGCAATGTGTCCTTCGATGCCCAACAAGTGGTCAGACAAGCGTTGCAGAGCCGCATCTTGTGATGCCGAATTGGGTAGATGATTAAAGTGTTGTCGGTGCTCTAAGGCGATTTGTGGACCGATCACGTTTTGTGTCACTAAGGACGTCAGAAACCAAGCGTGATGTTTTCGGCTGATGCGGGTGCCCAAGAAATCGCCATAAAATGCCTGCAGTCGCGCTAAATGACGGCGATGCAACGTTAGTTGCTCAGCCACCGAGGGCGTCAATGCTGGCGAGTGGCATCCTATGCGGGGTGTGCTTTGGTCGCCGGGATTGTGTTCCAGTGCGCGAGCGATAACGCCCGGTAGCCACAACTGTCCTTGGGCTGCACGACCAATCATGACGCCCGCAGCGCCGGTTTGGTTCAGCACCATTCTTGCTTTGTCTGCGGAATCGATATCACCGTTTGCGATGACCGGTATCGAGACGGCGTCGACAATAGCGGCGATCGTGTCGTACTCGGCTGATCCTTTAAACCGGTCAGCGCGAGTGCGGCCATGCACGGTCAGCATTTGGACGCCGGACTGCTCTGCAATACGTGCAATCGCAGCGCCATTGCGGTGATCATGATCGGTGCCGGTGCGGATCTTCAGTGTTACTGGGACGGGCACTGCGTCGACAACGGCATTTAGAATCTGTTCAACGAGCTGCTCATCAGCAAGCAGCGCAGAGCCTGCGGCTCGCCGGCAGACTTTTTTGGCAGGGCAGCCCATATTGATATCAATCATATCTGCGCCCAACGCGACATTGAGCCGCGCCGCGTTGGCGAGCTGAATCGGTTCGTAGCCCACTATCTGTATCGCACGGAGTCCTGCACTGTCACTGTGCTGTTGCCTTAGTTGTGTCTTGTGGGTCTGCGCCAAACTGAGATCTGCTGACAACATCTCGCCCACTGCTAATCCAGCACCGGTTTCGATGGCGAGCTCGCGCATCGGCAGGTCTGTCACGCCGGCCATGGGCGCAAGAAAGACGTTGTTGTAGGGCTTTAGGCCGCCAATGTGCATTGGGAAGGGCTCAGTTTCGAGGGGCAAAGAGTCGAGGTGAGAGTGTAATAGAGGTAGGGCGAATCGGGAACCCACACTGCACATTTATTAACCATTGAGTAAGGAGACGAAGCGGATCACAGGCTCTCGACAGGGCTTGCAGCTCGTGTCGCCGGCATCGTTATTTCGGGCGCGTTGTGGTGCACGTCGCGGTGGTTGAGGTAAGCCGAGGCGGGGGATAAGAAGGGCGCACAGGCGGAGTCATGACCCTGCCCTGCAGGGAGGCACTACCAGCTCGGTGTCAGGACGGTGTGAAGATGGTGTTTGCGCCCTGCGTTGCCGGTTCGTGATCGCGCCGGGGAAATTGCCTGTCGGGTCGAGGGTCCTCTTAGCCGACTTTGTCGACGCGTCGCGAATGATCTGCATCGCCTTAGAGCATCGTGTGATGGGGGATAGTAACGGGAATAATGCGGCGAATAGGGGTCTAACGTCGCGAAAAATAGGCAAATCGCCGAAAAAGTGGACGCATCACTCAATCTGGGACACACTCTGAACTCGTAGGGAAGATTCGCTGGAGTAGCCCATGGCGGCAATTCTCGTATTGCACGGGCCTAACCTCAATTTATTGGGGTCTCGCGAGCCGGAGATTTATGGCTCAGAGACCTTAGATGAAATAAATCATCGCTTGCAGGCAGAGGCAGAGCGTGCCGGCGTCAGCTTGACGTGTTTGCAAAGCAACGGTGAGCAGGAGCTGATCGAAGCGATTCATCAGGCGCGTGACGATGGCACTCAGTTTATTATCATCAACCCGGCTGCATTCACTCATACCAGTGTCGCGCTGCGGGATGCTCTGGCAGGCGTCGATATTCCCTGCATTGAGGTGCATATTTCTAACGTCTATGCACGCGAGCCTTTCCGACACCACAGTTATATTTCCGATATCGCTGAGGCGGTCATTTCCGGGCTGGGTAGTTTTGGCTATGACTGCGCGCTGACGGCGGTATTGCAGTCACTAGACACTCACTCCACGACCCATTGAAGGAGCAATTATGGACATTCGTAAAGTCAAAAAGCTAATCGAACTATTGGAAGAGTCCAATATCGGCGAGATTGAGATTAAGGAAGGGGAGGATTCAGTCCGCATCAGTCGGCAAAGTCATCAGCCCCCAGCAATGACTTATGCCGCTCCCCCACCGATGGCAGCGGCTGCTCCCGCACCCGCGGTGGCGGAGTCGCAGGCCGCTGAAAGTGCTGCAGCGGCCCCCAGTTCTGATAATGCCGTGCTGTCCCCCATGGTTGGGACGTTTTACCGTTCGCCTAGTCCCGAGGCGCCCTCGTTTGTTGAAGTGGGGCAGACGATCCGCGTTGGTGACGTGCTGTGCATCGTTGAGGCGATGAAGATGATGAATCAGATCGAGGCAGATCGTGCGGGAACCGTTACGGCGATTCACGTCGACAATGGCGAAGCGGTTGAGTTCGATCAACCACTGATTTCGATAGCTTAAGGCGTGGGTGAGGCAACCCAAAAGGATATCTCGCATGCTTGAAAAAGTACTGATTGCCAATCGTGGCGAAATTGCGCTGCGTATATTGCGCGCTTGTAATGAGTTGGGGATCCGCACTGTAGCGGTGCACTCCACTGCGGACCGAGAATTAAAACACGTCCGGTTAGCCGATGAGGCGGTCTGCATTGGCCCAGCACTCTCCGCTCAAAGTTACCTCGACGTTCCGTCGATTATCAGCGCCGCTGAACTCACCAATGCTGACGCAATTCATCCTGGATACGGTTTTCTCTCTGAAAATGCTGACTTTGCCGAGCAGGTCGAAAAAAGTGGCTTCAGTTTTATCGGTCCTACCGCTGACACGATTCGCCTGATGGGAGACAAAGTATCGGCAAAGCAGCAGATGAAGCTTACCGGGGTGCCAACGGTACCGGGTTCAGAGGGTGCTTTGCCTGATGACCCCGACGAAGTGCTGCGCATTGCTAGGGAGATCGGTTTCCCCGTGATTGTGAAAGCGGCCGCTGGAGGCGGCGGCCGAGGCATGCGAGTGGTCCATAACGAAGAAGTGTTGCTCTCTTCGATTCAAGTGACCCAATCAGAAGCACAGGCGGCCTTTGGATCGCCCGTGGTCTACATGGAAAAATTCTTACAACGCCCACGCCATGTCGAGATCCAAGTGCTGGCTGATGGTCAGGGCAATGCGATTCACTTGGGTGATCGCGATTGCTCACTGCAGCGGCGCCATCAAAAGGTGATCGAAGAGGCACCCGCACCAGGTATCGATCCAGCGCTCCGTGATGAAATTGGTGACGCCTGTATTCGAGCCTGCCTTGATATGGGCTACCGCGGAGCGGGGACTTTCGAGTTTTTGTTTGAAGATAATGCGTTTTACTTTATTGAAATGAATACGCGAGTTCAGGTAGAGCACCCTGTGACGGAAATGATCAGTGGTATCGATATTGTGCGCGAGCAGCTGATGATTGCCGGAGGGCAACCACTCTCGATCAAACAAGAGGATGTCACGCTGACCGGCCACTCGATTGAATGTCGAATTAATGCTGAGGATCCCCGTACGTTTATGCCATCCCCGGGCACGATCAAGACCTTTCATGCGCCCGGCGGTCATGGCGTGCGCGTTGATTCGCATGTTTACAGCGGCTATACGGTTCCGCCTCACTATGACAGCTTAATCGGTAAGGTCATTACCTATGCTGATACTCGCGAGGGAGCCTTGGCAAAAATGCGACAGGCACTCGATGAGCTGGTGGTGGAGGGCATTCGCACCAACGCGGCCTTACATCGCGAGCTGGTTACCGATACGTCCTTTATGGCGGGCGGTGTTAGCATCCACTACCTAGAAAGTAAGTTGGAACATGAGCGTTGAGCGCCCCACCTAGTTGGCAGGAGCTTCATTTCACTGCAAAAAAAGATCAGGTGGCCGCACTGGAATCTTGGTTGTTTGAGTGCGGCGCACTCTCTGTCACCCTCGAGGATGACGCCGATCAGCCTTTGCTAGAGCCCGGACCTGGCGAGACGCCCCTTTGGGAATCGGTCAGTGTGACGGCGCTGTTTGATGGTGATCTTTCCCTTTATTCCGTTATCAATGCCGTGCCGAGCCATCTCGTTGTTACCCGCGAAGCGCAGCCGATCCCCGTGGCAGATCGCGAATGGACTCGTGTCTGGGAGGAGCAATTTCACCCGATGCAAATGGGAGAGCGTCTATGGGTCTGCCCGAGTTGGACCGCGCCGCCCGACCCTGCCGCGGTGAATATTTTGTTAGATCCAGGTCTTGCGTTTGGCACGGGTACGCATCCAACGACAGCCATGTGCCTGAGAGCGATTGATGCCTGCGTCTCGCACCCTATCCGCGTCGTCGATTATGGATGCGGCTCGGGTATTCTCGGGATCGCGGCTGCTCGATTAGGCTCGGGACCTGTCCTTGCGATTGATAACGATCCGCAAGCGTTGGTCGCGAGCCGAGCCAACGCGGAAACCAATGGCGTGGGAGAAGACCATTTTTCGGTGGTCATGCCCAACGACAGCGCGGTGCCACACTGGGCAGGCACTACAGACCTTGTGGTGGCCAATATTTTGGCCGGTCCATTAGTGAATCTGGCGCCCACACTCGTATCGCTGTTGGCGCCTAGCGGCCAATTGTTGCTTGCAGGTCTGCTCGAGGATCAGGCCAACCAGGTGATTGACGCCTATGCGAATCAGGTGCCGCTTAAGATTGCTGCGCAAGAAGACGGCTGGGTGCTGCTATCGGGACAGCGCGCTGCTTAATGACGCGTCAACGCTCAATGCACAATGACTGACCATCCCACTCCTCAGAGGCACTTCTCACTTCTGCATAGAGTTGTTTCAGGCTGTCGTTGACCACGTAAATTTCCGTCATGTGTCCGCAAACGGCGGTTGTATCGAGATAGGTCGCCCCGCGTCCCTCATCAGTGAGGAAGTGGGTCGCCGATTCGAAACCCAGACCATTGTAGTGCGCTACACGCCCATCATGATCGCCAAAACTGAGGGCAACGTGATGAAAGCCACTTTCATTCGCGGTATACATGTCCCGGAATGTGGAGGGAGCATCGTTATGTTGCGTCACCAGTTCGATCATCAGATCGCCCGACTGTGTGTACGCGGCAGAAATATCCAATTCTGCCGACGTGCCACGATAGGTGACATTGTCCAAACTGATATGGCGCCGAACAAAAAAGGGGCCTAAGCCCCACAGCCGATGGAAGCGCTCGATACCGCTATCAATATCGGTGACGTAATAGGCATTTTGAATTATGTGATCTGTCATGGAGGGCCTTGTCAGGAGGTATTATGGCGGCAGCGAAAAAGCGTTATAAAGAGAGGGTAACTAAAGCCTAACACTCGCATATCAGTCTGGTGGCGAGCAAGCTGTGATACCGGCCGGTATCTGCTCGGGTCACCGAGTGCTTTTGGCGATAGAGGGAATCTGCGAATGCGCCACCTATTATTTTTCGTGCTGAGCCCACTGGCATCTCGATTCGCCTTATTGCTCAGTGTGGGTATTGCTGCGTCTGTGTCAGCCGACACACTGATTGTGAATGCCGTCATCATCGATGGGTCGGGTGCGCCGTCAGAGCAGGGCAGCGTGCGGATGAGTGGTGCGCATATTGTCGCAAAAGGCGATCTTGTGCCCCTCGATACAGACACGGTGATTGATGCGGCGGGCCATGTATTGGCACCCGGGTTTATCGACACCCATAGCCATGCAGATGCGTTGATCCTGTCGCAAAGAGAGGCGCTGGCTAAGGTCACTCAGGGCATTACCACTGTCATTGTGGGGCAAGACGGTGAGTCCCCTTATCCGTTGACTGCGTTTTTTGCGGCGCTCGAACAGCAGCCAGCGAAAATCAATGTCGCCGCGTTCGCAGGTCATAACACGTTGAGAAATGAAGTGATGCACCCCGATACCAACCGGTCGGCGAGCGAGGTTGAAGTGGACGCAATGCAAATGCTGTTGCGATCAGAGCTGGCGGCGGGAGCCTTAGGATTATCATCCGGGCTTGAGTACGAGCCAGGCATTTACAGTACACCGGCCGAGGTGTTGTTACTCGCTCAGGAGGCGGCTCGAGTTGGGGGTCGCTATATCAGTCATCTGCGAAGCGAGGATCGATGGTTTGAAGACGCTGTGGAAGAAATTATTCAGATCGGTCGTGTGACCGGTATGCCAGTGAAGATTTCACATATCAAGCTTGCGATGACGCGCTTATGGGAGTCGGCACCCGCGTTGATTGCGCAGCTTGATGCGGCGCGCGCAGAGGGCATTGATATTACTGCCGATCTTTACCCTTACACGTACTGGCAGTCCCATATGATGGTGCTTTTACCCGAGCGTGACCCAACGGACCTTAATGCGATTCGCTTTGTGTTGCACGAGCTGGCGCCACCGGACGGTATTATCTTTACTCATTTCCCAACGCGACCAGAGGTAGTGGGTAAAACGCTGACAGAGGTCGCTGGTTTTTATGGCAAGAGCGCCGCCGACACCTTTTCCTTGTTGGCTCAGGAATCCGTGGCGTACGCGCTGAAAACCGGTGAACCCGGCGATATGATGATCGGCACCAGTATGACTGAGGCTGATGTCTCTGCCTTAATGCTGTGGCCGCACACGAATATCTGCA
>CAJWWJ010000055.1 GCA_913048575.1 uncultured Halieaceae bacterium | reverse complement strand
TCTGGATCATCCAGTGAGCAGGCTTGCGGTACTGGCGCCGGTTGTGGCGCTGCGGTCGCGTTCGACACGGCATTTAAATTGCCGGTGTCTACGGTTGATTTTTCGGTTCCTGTCGCGGCGAGTGACCGTAAGTAATAAGTCGTCTTCAAGCCGCTAAACCAGGCCATACGGTAGGTCACATCCAGCTTTTTACCGCTGGCATTGTTGATATACAGATTCAATGACTGCGCTTGATCGATCCATTTTTGCCGCCGGCTGGCACTGTCTACTAACCATCTGGGTTCTACCTCAAACGCAGTGGCATATTTTGCTTTTAGATCTGCGGGCACTCGGTCGATCGTTTGCACACTGCCATCGTAATATTTCAGATCATTGACCATGACCTTGTCCCACAAGTCCCGACTTTTTAAGTCGTTGACCAGATAAGGATTTACAACAGTGAACTCTCCCGAGAGGTTCGATTTGACATAGAGATTTTGGTACGTCGGTTCAATCGACTGCGATACGCCCGTGATATTGGCAATGGTGGCCGTTGGAGCAATGGCCATGACATTAGAGTTACGCATGCCGGCTTTTTCGACCTTAGCCTTGAGGTCATCCCAGTCGAGGGTTTTGTCCTGATTAACATCGATATACTGCTCGCCTCGTTCCTTGACCAGAATGTCGAGGGAATCGAGTGGGAAAATGCCTCTGCTCCATAGCGATCCTTCGTACGACGAGTAGGCCCCTCTTTCCTGAGCTAACTCGCTAGACGCCTCAATCGCAAAATAACTGATTGCTTCCATTGAGCGATCTGCAAACGTCACTGCACCATCCGATCCGTAGGAGGTATCGGTTCGGTACAGGGCGTCCTGAAAACCCATTAGGCCCAAGCCAATAGGGCGGTGACGGAAATTTGAGGTCTCCGCTTGCGGCACGGAGTAATAATTAATGTCGATGACATTATCGAGCATACGGATGGCCGTACGCACCGTGCTCCGCAACTTAACTAAATTAAGCTTACCGTCTTCAATGTGCTGGGGCAGATTCACAGAGCCCAAATTACACACGGCAATTTCTTCCGCATTGGTATTCAGAGTGATCTCTGTGCACAAGTTTGATGAATGCACGACACCGCAATGCTGCTGTGGAGAGCGCAGGTTGCACGGGTCTTTGAAGGTCATCCATGGATGTCCTGTCTCAAAAATCATGCCCAGCATTTTCCGCCAGAGGCTTTGTGCTTTGAGCGTTTTATGCAGTTTCAGTTCGCCGTCTCGAGCCATTTGCTCATATTGCTCGTAGCGCGTCTCAAACGCTTTGCCATAGAGGTCATGCAGGTCAGGCGCGTCGTTCGGAGAAAACAGCGTCCAGTCACCGTCCTCAAATACCCTTTTCATGAACAAGTCAGGTATCCAGTTGGCTGTATTCATATCGTGGGTACGACGTCGGTCATCACCGGTGTTTTTACGCAAGTCTAGGAACTCTTCGATATCCATATGCCAAGTTTCTAAGTAGGCACATACCGCGCCTTTGCGCTTGCCACCTTGATTGACTGCTACCGCGGTATCGTTGACGACTTTAAGGAAAGGCACGATACCCTGACTTTTACCGTTAGTGCCTTTGATATAAGCACCCAAAGCTCTTACGGGTGTCCAGTCATTGCCGAGGCCGCCAGCAAACTTTGATAGCATGGCGTTGTCTTGGATGGCCCCATAAATTCCGAACAGATCATCTGGCACAGTGGTGAGATAACATGAGCTTAACTGTGGTCTGAGCGTCCCTGAGTTAAAGAGCGTGGGTGTCGAGCTCATGTAGTCAAAAGAAGACAACAACCGATAGAACTCAATGGCTCGCGCATTGGGGTCGTCCTCTCGGGTCGCCAAGCCCATCGCGACGCGCATAAAAAAGATCTGTGGGAGCTCAAATCGGATCTCATCGCTGTGAATAAAGTAGCGGTCGTACAGCGTTTGCAGCCCTAAGTAAGTGAACTGTAAATCGCGGTCCGCCTGCAGCGCCTCGCCGAGTAGCGTCAGATCGAACTCTGCTAGGTTGGGGGCTAATAACTCAAGCTCGATGCCTCGTTGAATATAGGCCTTCAGCGCGGCGGGATAGTAGGTGTTCATGTCACCTTGCGTCGCGCTCTCTGCGACGCCTAAAAAAGATAGCCCCTCTGCTCGCAAATCATCCAGTAATAGGCGGGCGGCGGCATAGCTATAGTTGGGCTCTTGCTCAATCAGTGTGCGCGCCGTGATCACTAAGGAGGTGCTGCATTCTTTGGCGGACACGCCGTCATAGAGGTTGCGCAAGGCTTCGTCGATAATGGCCGACTCGCTGACGTCTTCGAGCCCAGCGCAGGCCTCGGCAACAATCGTACCGATTCTGTCGATATCCAGCGGCACTTTGCTGCCGTCAGGCTGGACGATGTTAATCCCTTTTGCCGCTGCCTGGGACTCGGGGGAGAGCGCCACATTCGCTGCTCGCTCCTGCCGTCGTGCCTCTCGGTAGATCACGTAGTCGCGCGCTATCTTGTGTTCTCCGCCGCGCATGAGAGCGAGTTCCACTTGATCTTGTATATCTTCGATATGGAGTGTGCCGCCCGAGGGCATTCTGCGTTCGAAAGTCTCTACGACTTTTTTGGTTAAATCTGCCACCATCTCGTGAATGCGACTGCTGGCAGCCGCAGTGCCACCTTCTACCGCTAAAAATGCTTTCGTGATGGCGACTGTGATTTTACTGTCTTCAAATGGAACCACAGTTCCATTTCGTTTGATCACTCTCAGCTGTCCCGGAGCGGTCGCTGAAAGCCGGGTAGGATTCGGGGTTTCTCTTGTCGTTGCTGGAGTGGGTGCAACGTCTTTTTGTTCTAATGACTCACTGCCTGTTTGCATGGATATTTGCCTCTGAAACACCATTTTCTGAAGATTTTTTACCGACCCAATCGTCACATTGAGCTAATTCTCGTTTTTAGGGCTCAACACCTACATCTAGGGGGTCAAGGGGTCGGCAACCCCAAGATAGGCGGGTATGGCGCACAATGCAAGCGGAGCATGCTGGGTCTTTTTTGTGGACAATCTGTGTGTAACGCCCGCGCCGCTATGGCTGAGTGGCGATAACTCTCTGACTTTAGGTTTAAAAATAGTAGGGCGGCTGTTAGTGGGCAGTAGTTGGTCGCGCGAGCGAGATTGTGCATTATTTTTAGAAATCTTCGGCTAATTGCTGCTGCGTGACACTAGTGAGCTTGCCACGTGCTTCGAGCGACGGCCTCACGGGTCATGCCTTACAGGTCATTGCCTCACAGGTCACTACGCACTCAGTAGCAATTCCATCAGTGCTTTTTGCGCGTGCAGGCGGTTTTCCGCTTCTTGCCAGATAACGGTATCGGGCGCATCCATGAGCTCAGCGGTAATCTCTTCGTCACGATGTGCGGGCAAGCAATGCATGTAGAGGGCGTCGGGTGCGGCGATATCGAGCAGCGCTTGATTCAACTGATAGGGCGCCAGCGGACCGATCCGTTCCGATTGTTCCGCTTCTTGTCCCATGGAGGCCCACACGTCAGTCACTAGGAGGTGTGCCTGTTTCACGGCAGCAGCGGGGTCTCGCTCGATCGTCACGCGGTTACCACAGGCCTCCAGTAGTTCTGGGGAAGGGTCGTACCCCTCTGGGCAGGCCACGACCAGCTCAAAATCAAGGAGTCGTGCGGCATTCATATAAGAGTGGCAAACATTATTTCCGTCGCCAAGCCAGCACACTTTATGGCCGCTAATATCGCCGCGCACCTCAAAAAATGTTTGCATGTCGGCTAGCAGCTGGCAGGGATGGTAATCGTCGGTGAGCCCATTAATGACGGGGACGGCGGAGTGCTCGGCGAAGCGCTCAACATCGCGATGAGCGAACGTGCGGATCATGACGAGGTCGACCATGGAAGAAATGACGCGGGCGCTGTCTTCGATCGGTTCGCCGCGACCGAGTTGGGTGTCTGCGCCAGAGAGAAATAGCGCGCTGCCGCCCAGCTGGGTAATGCCTGTTTCGAAGGAGACCCGGGTCCGGGTGGACGCTTTGGTGAAAATCATAGCTAAGATTTTGCCCGCCAAGCTGTGTTGATCGTCACCGGCCTTTCGCTGCGCTTTTAATGCGATGGCGCGATGAATCAACGCTCTGAGTTCACTGGCTGAGAGGTCCATTAATGTCAGAAAATGTCTAGGGGTGCTCATAGTGCGTTTTCCTGCTCAGCAATGTCGTTGATGATGTTGGCAATGCCGGCACCGAGCTCGCCCGCCTGCTCATCGGTCATGACCAGCGGCGGCAATACTCTGATCGTATCACCCCCCGCCACATTGATCAGCAGGCCGCTTTCAAGGCCTCGTTGAACAATCTCTTTCGTTGCCACACGGGGTTGAATGCCGATCATTAAGCCCCTGCCTCGCACCTCTGCGATAAGGTCGGAGTCGGTTATTGCTTCATGCAATGCCGTCAACAGCACCTCTCGCACAGACCTCGCGCGCTGCATGACAGTGTCATCGCGGAGTGTTGTCAGTACGGCGATGGCAGCCGCGCAACATAAGGGGTTACCACCATAAGTAGACCCATGATCGCCGGGGCCCAGTAGCTGCGCTGCCTCACCTCTTGCCATGCACACGCCAATCGGTAGGCCATTGCCTAGTCCCTTTGCCGTTAACATGACGTCGGGTTTGATCTCGAGTTGCTCGCAAACGTAGGTGCTGCCGCAGCGGCCATTGCCAGTTTGTACCTCATCGAACATGAGTAACCATTGGTTTTGCTGGCACAAGTCGCGCAGGCCCTGCAAATAATGATGGTCGAGTGGTCTCACGCCGCCTTCTCCTTGAATTGGCTCCACCAACACGGCGACCACGTCTGCCAGCGCGTCGCCGAGTGCGTGAATAGCGCTCAACTCATTGGCGGGGACATGTAAAAAACCGTCCAATAGCGGACCAAACCCCTCGCGAATTTTTGGGTTTCCCGTTGCCGATAAAGCGCCGATGGTTCTGCCATGAAACGCGCCGTCCAAGACAATAATGTGGGGTCTTGCTATCTGCCTGTGATGCCCGAGGCGTCGTGCCAGTTTGATCGCCGCTTCATTGGCTTCTGCCCCCGAATTGCAAAAAAACATGTTTTCCATGCCGGTGGCTTGCCGCAGTAAGTCTGCTGCCTCTTCTTGCAAGCCTATGTGGAAAAGATTCGAGGTATGCACGAGTCGCGCTGCTTGCTCGGTGACAGCCGCGGTCACTCGGGGATGGTTGTGCCCTAAATTAGTCACTGCGATCCCGGACAGGCCGTCAAGATAGGCGCGATCAGCGGTATCGTATAAAATCGCTCCCTCTCCTCGAGCGAACGTAACGGGTAAGCGGCCATAGGTTGGCATAATCGCAGTGGGTGCGTTTGGCATGAAACTATTGTCCACAACAAGGCCGGGGTGCCAAGATTAGCGGAGCGGCGCTCTGAGTCAAATCTTCTCGTCTGGAATCTCCGCGAGTGGCTCCATCGTATTACAATAACGGACAAGCACTTCACCACAGGATCGGCAGGCGACTGCCAAGACGGAGAAACGTATGGACATTATGGATAGCATTCGTGAGCAGATTGAGGGAAACCGGATCATTCTGTATATGAAGGGTTCGCCCAATCAACCTCAGTGTGGTTTCTCGGCGCGCACTGTTCAGGCACTGATGGCGTGCGGTGAGCGTTTCGCTTATGTCGACATATTGAGTAACCCCGAGATCCGGGCCAACTTACCGACTTATGCTAACTGGCCTACCTTCCCTCAGCTTTGGGTGGAAGGCGAGTTAATCGGTGGCTGCGATATCGTCTGCGATATGGAGTCCTCGGGTGAGCTTAAAGAGCTGGTCACCACCGCAGATTCAGCGGATTCAGAGAGCTGAGCGCAGCCCTTGTGATAGGGGTTTGACACCATGGAGATTGCGACTCAAATCGAGGACATGGCGCGAGCGGCAAAAGCGGCCTCACCCGTCGTGGCGAATGCCTCTGTCGAGCAGCGCAATGCTGCGCTGCTGGCCATCAGGGAGGCGATTGCTGAGGATCGTGAGGCCATTTTGAACGCCAACGAGCGGGATCTGGAACAAGGACGTATCAGCGGTCTTGATGAGGCGTTGCTCGACCGTCTGGCACTGAATCCTGCTCGACTCGATGCGGTGGAGGAGGGACTCATCCAAGTCGCTGCGCTAGCGGACCCGATTGGCGCGGTGTCGGGTCTCAAGACAATGCCCTCGGGTATTGAAGTCGGCACCATGCGGGTGCCGCTCGGCGTCATTGGGATCATTTATGAGTCGAGACCGAACGTCACCGTCGAGGCGGCCGCCCTGTGCTTGAAGGCAGGCAATGCGGTGATTCTGCGCGGTGGCTCCGAGGCCATTCACTCCAATGCACAACTCGGCGCGTCGTTGGCGAGTGGGCTCATTTCATCGGGTTTGCCCCAGGCGGTCGCGCAGGTGGTTCCGGTGGTTGATCGTGCTGCAGTCGGGGCGCTGCTCGGGTTGTCGCAGTATCTCGATTTGATTGTTCCACGCGGCGGCAAGGGCTTGATCGAGCGGGTTGCGGCGGAGTCTCGGATCCCGGTGCTCAAACATTTGGACGGTATTTGTCATGTCTATATCGATGTCGATGCGGATGCCGAGAAGGCGCACCGGATTGCCATCAACGCGAAGACGCAACGATATGGTACCTGCAATACGATGGAAACGCTGCTGGTGGCGAGCGAGCGAGTAGCGCTATTGCCAGAGTTAGTGGCGGCACTGCAGGCAAAAGGTGTCGAGGTCCGAGGGTGTGATCGCGCGCGCTCCGCGGCACCCGCGATCATTATAGAAGCAGTGGAAGCCGATTGGGGGACCGAGTATTTGGCGCCGATCTTATCCATCCGAGTTGTCGACCATGTTCAGGCTGCGATGGACCATATTGCCGCGTTTGGCTCCGATCACACTGAAAGCATTGTCACGGAAAACGAGGAAACGGCGACGCGATTCCTGCGAGAGGTTGATTCCAGTTCGGTTATGCACAATGCGTCGACACGATTCGCGGACGGTTTTGAATACGGACTAGGCGCCGAGATCGGTATTTCGACCGATAAGTTACATGCACGAGGTCCTGTTGGGTTGGAGGGGCTGACGTCGCAGAAATATATCGTCAAGGGTGACGGCCATATTCGCCAGTGAGTGTGCCAATCGTGACTGACGTTCAGGCACTGGGTCTGCTGGGTGGCGCTTTTGATCCGGTCCATATCGGTCATCTTCGAGGTGCAATTGCAGTGCGCGAGCACTTAGGTCTGGAGAGAGTCGATTTCTTGCCTGCGGCACAGTCGCCGTTGAAAGATGCCGCCACGGTTGCGGCTGCGGATCGACTTGCAATGCTGGAGGCAGCAGTGCAGGACGTCCCGGGGCTGGGGGTTGATGCCCGTGAGCTGGGCCGGGAAGGGCCTTCCTATACGGTGGATACACTGATCGAGTTGCGCCGCGAAGTCGGTCAGGCGCGGCCACTGATTTGGATTGTTGGCACGGATATCCTGCCGTCACTGCCAAAGTGGTCCCGCTGGCAGCAGCTGCTCGAGTTGACACATCTGGTGATATTGGCTCGTCCAGGTGCCGATTCGCCGCCGCCCGCCGTGACCCAGTGGTTAGACCAGCATCGAATCGATCAAAACGCATTGCTCGCGTCACCAGCAGGTGGCGTTATGACTTTAGATCAGCCGGTTTTGGACATTGCGTCTTCAGATATCCGCACTTTACTGGCAGCGGGTCGGAATCCCCGGTTTCTGCTGCCCGACGTCGTAATGGAGTATATTGAGCGCCATAAACTCTTTATGTGTGACACCGTATGACATCTGAATTGCCGATAGCCGCCGTCCCCAAAGGTGCAGACCTACTGGGTATTACCCAAAACGCCTTGGTGGACATGAAAGCAGTTGACCCCATTGTGCTCGACGTGCGGGAGCTCAGTTCGGTGACAGACTTCATGGTAGTGGCCAGTGGTACGTCGAGTCGCCACGTGAAGTCTCTGGCAAACAGCGTACTGATGGAAGCGAAGGCACAGGGCGCGAGACCACTGGGTGTCGAAGGTGCGGGCGCTGGCGAGTGGGTCTTGGTCGACTTCGGCGATGTCGTGGTACATGTCATGCAGCCGGCCACCCGGAGCTTTTATGATCTTGAGCGATTGTGGTCAGTGCAGGCTGCGCAACCACAGGAAAGCTGATGCGGCTCCGAGTGCTGGCTGTTGGGCAGAAAATGCCAGCATGGATCGATCAGGGAGTGGACGAATACGCAAGGCGATTGCCCAAGGGCGTTACGGTGGAATGGTTGAATATTGCGCCGGCCAAACGAGGCTCTGAGTCGACCGAGCGATACCAGCAGATCGAAGCAGAGTCCATACGAGCCAAACTGACGGCTGAAGACCGGCTTGTGACGCTGCATGTGCAGGGACGGGAAATTACCACAGAGGCCATTGCAGAGCGCCTCGCCCAGTGGCAGATGGCAGCTAGCCGGGTCTGTATTGTGATCGGTGGGCCAGATGGTCTGCATCCAAGCCTCCTCGAGGCTGCCCAGGAGCAATGGTCTTTCGGTCGCATTACCTTGCCTCATCCGCTGGTTCGGGTGATTCTTTCCGAACAACTGTATCGCGCTTGGTCCATTCAGGCGGGTCACCCCTACCATAGAGGTAACTGATGGCTAGACCACTCGACGCGCTGCGCGACACGCAAAGAGAGTGGATGATCAATCGCTCCCGTTTGATCGCCGCGCTCGTCGGCATTTTTGCGTTGCTATTAATTCTGGTCTATCGCTACTACTCATTGCAGATTACGCAGCACGATGACTTCCTAACTCAGTCTGACCGCAATCGGATTCGTGTTGAGGTGATTCCCCCGACGCGAGGGCAAATCGTTGATCGAAAAGGTCGTGTGCTGGCCCTCAATCAACCCACATTTGTGGTGGGTGTTGTTCAGGAGCGCAGCGAAGACCTCGAGGCCTTAGTCTCGATTTTACGCGAACGCTTTGCCTTATCAGAAAGAGAGGTTGAAAATTTCTGGGAGCGATCTGCTCGTCGACGACCTTTCGAGTCAGTTCCTATCAAGCTCGGGTTAGACGATACCCAACTTGCCATGGTGGCTGTGGACTTACATTCTTTGCCCGGTGTGGTGGTGGATGCACAGTTAACCCGTCACTACCCGTTTGCTAATACGCTGAGCCATGTTCTGGGCTATGTGGGTCGCATCAGCACGGCAGATCTCGAGGCGCTCGATGCAGAACGGTATCGCGGTACCTTGCATACTGGAAAGGTGGGTCTGGAGAAGCGCTACGAGCGACTCTTGCACGGCATGCCGGGCTTCCAGCACGTCGAGACGAATGCTCACGGTCGCCTGCTCCGGGTATTGGAGAAAGAACCGTCGCAGGCTGGGCGAGATTTACAGCTCTATTTGGACCTTGATTTGCAGCGCGTTGCCACCGAGGCCCTCGGTGACCAGCGAGGCGCGGTCGTCGCATTAGACCCTCTCACGGGTGGCGTGCTGGCTATGGTGTCTAATCCCAGTTATGACGCCAATCTGTTCGTGCAAGGCATTAGCTATGTCGACTATGCACAACTGCGCGGATCACTCGATACCCCCCTTTTGAACCGGGCAGTTCAGGGGCAGTACCCGCCAGGCTCAACGGTAAAACCGCTGCTGGGTTTGGGCGCTCTGGCGCGAGACTTGATTACGCCCGAGACGACCGTACGCGACCCCGGGTGGTATCGCTTACCTGGCGATACCAGACGTTATCGAGATTGGACGTTGCGTGTCAGAGGAGGTGGTCATGCCGAAACAGTCGACCTCCGACTGGCCATCGCTGAATCCTGCGATACGTACTTTTATGATTTGGCGCATCGAACGGGTATCGACACGATGGCAGAAATGTTGGCTCCTTATGGTCTGGGTCTTCCTACTGGGATCGACACCACCGCCGAGCAGCCTGGCATTTTGCCCAACACTGAATGGAAGCGGAGCCAGCTCAGGCAGGCCTGGTATCCGGGCGAGACAATCAGTGCGGGTATCGGGCAGGGTTATATGCTGATGACGCCGCTTCAGTTGGCTCAAGCGGCGATGGTCATTGCCAACAAAGGCACCAGCTTTGTCCCATCGCTGGTTCATCGCGTCGGGGATCTGACGGTCGGTGGTGTCCCGCGAGCGCCGATTGCGATGGCAGAGGAGGATTGGCAGGCGGTGGTTGCGGGGATGGTGGATGTGGTCCACTCGCCTCAGGGAACTGCCGCACTTATCTCCGATAACATCACTTATCAAATGGCGGGAAAAACGGGAACTTCTCAGGTGGTTAGCATCGCTCAAGATGCGATTTATGATGAAGACAGCATTAGTGAACGAAACCGCAATCACGGTTTATTCATTGCCTTTGCCCCCGTGGATAAGCCGCGCATTGTGGTCGCGGTAATCGCCGA
>CAJWWJ010000054.1 GCA_913048575.1 uncultured Halieaceae bacterium | reverse complement strand
GCCTCCTCCGCAGCGTAGGGTTCCGGAGTCCCGATACCCCATACCGGCCCAGGCCAAGCCTCATCGGAATGGTAACGAGCAATATGATGAAGGTGCAGTTGCGATACTTGATTGCCCAGCGCCGCTATATTCAGCTTATCCGCCTGATAGTACGCCTTGAGGAAGCGACTTAAGCGCATTGACTCCTGCCACAGTACCGCCTGATTCCACTCACTTAAGTCAAAGGGCTCGCTGATGCCCGCCACCTCAGGTACCAGAATCAACCAAGGAAACCGCGCATCATCCATTAAAAGAAGTCGACACAGCGCTGTTTTAGCCACGAAATGGGTGTCAGCCTCTAAACGCGCATCGAGTTCAAACACGGCGCAAATCCCTGTTCATGAGTGCCGCGTTTTGCTTTTCACGCATGACGCCGCCCATCATTCTGCGCTCGCGCTACCGCGTGCAATCCATCGACTGGCGACCACCGAGAACCGCTGTAATTGCACAATAACGGCGTTATCGAGACGTTGAACGGCGACGGGCCCTTTTTGCTCCAGAACATACTCTACGACCTCGCTTTCATAACCCGAACCCGTCCATTCAAAATCGGGATCGCTCACAAAACGCTCGGGTACATTCGCTTCTATCACCGCATCAAAGGACGCCGCTGCCTCAACAGACTCTGCCGTCAAGGCGTGCACCATGACATCGTAGCTCAGTGGCGTATCAGTAGGCTGTGCTGATACCGCCAATAATATGGGCGCCGACCAATCTCCCGCTACCAAAGCGCGAGTCAGCCGATGGTATTGATAAGATTCGATCACGCCATGACGATTCGATACCAGCTGAATGGCCTCGCCTGTTTGACCCCGCGCCACGAGTAACAAGCCGTCAAAGGTACTGACACCCGGCAACGGCACGGCGTGGTAGGGCTGTGTGAGGTCACCCACGTAGTGCAATCCCCAACCCAAAAATCGCCAGCCCCAGTAATCATGGCCGGTTCGAAACGCCAGATCCGCCAACTCACCAAATAGCGCAATCCGCCAAAGTGGATAAGTGCGCAACAAGTCGGGTTGCGCCATTCGTGTTAGCCAATCGAGATGATAAAAGCCCATGTGAAAGGGCGCTTGTGATCCGTAGTCTAGATTGTCATTACCGAATGGCGTTTTACCAAAACCATAGACGGCACCAAACGCCGTACCATTATCCTCAAATAAACCCACATCCATGCCAAAGTCTGGCTCATCGCTCGCACTGGCAATGACCTCGGCAATCGTAACCGGATCGCCCGCCGCAAGTGATCGATATCGCGTCACCAACTGTGAATTCCCGCCACTGAGAAAACTAAGCGATTGCCAAGGCAACAACGAACGACCGGATACCGATTGAGCTGGCGGCTCGTCGACATAGAGCCGATAAGGCAATGTAGGGTTAACGCGAATTGCGGCGAAAAAACGCGCTGGCGTCGGTTCATCAACGCGGTCCCACTCCAGCGATTGCGGCGTAGGGGGGTAATGCTCAATGGTATTGAGTGACCACGTTTCGACCGATTCAAGCGTCTGAGCGATACCCGCCTGCTGGGCAATCAAAAACTGCTCAAGTGGCTCAGCCGTTACCGTTTGCTCCATAAGATTCGGCTGTGTGCGCAGTAGCGGCCAAACCAGACTGGCGTGATCAGACCAGCTCCACGTGGGCAGTGCCACGCAGATACTGACGCAGGCGAATAGTATTCGGATACTCTTTCTACCGTAGGTTCTTCTCATGGCCTCAGGCTGACACGGTTGCCGTAGTGGATTCAAGCACCATTCATTCGGCCCAAAGGCAGCCCGATCATTCGGCCCACAGGCTGGCTGACGGCGATCGCCCGCGCGATTCCCGAGATCAGTCCTGCCAATGAAAATCGTCATGGTGCCCTCCCGACGTCACGCTGAGGACTGCTACTTCAACACCACCTTACTCCGAGTGCCGCCCGCTTGTATGCGTAGGTTCGACACGGATCGATCCTCCGCCAATGCCCAAACGTAATCCGCCTGTTGGGGCAGTGTGGCTAAGGCATGTTCGGTCAGACGCTGATAATGCGAGATGAAAGTGACCATATCATCCCGACTCATGGTGGGATCTTGGTCGGCGGGATGTGCTAACTGATACCGAGCGGACAGTTGCTGCTCTTGCTCCCAGCGCCATTCGAGCACCGCATCGAAATGAGGGGCTTGCAGAAAGAGTAACGCGTCTAATTCTGCCAATAATGTGGCATAAGGACCTGACAGCTGCTGGTTTATCGTTTGCCGCCAGACTAAATCAGCATCTTGCTCCCGCTCTAAGTCGTTCACAGACAGGCCTAATTGTGCGGTTGGCTGCGGTGACAGGCCCACGCACCATCCCTCAAGAATGATCAGCTCTGTCCCGGGGTCACTAGTGCGCCAATGTTGTATCGCCGCTCTGTCATCAGACGCTTTGTCGAATACGGGCAACGAAACACGGTCACCAGCTCGCAGCTGCTCAATAGTGTTCAGTAACAGTGGCACGTCGTGGGTCCCGGGCACACCGCGAGTCATCAAGAGCGGGTGGATGTCGACGGCTAACTGCCGACGCTCGTCTTTCGTGAGGTAAAAGTCATCTAGCGAGAGCACTATTGCGGCGACTCCATGAAGCTGGCACATCGTCTGCGCCATCAGTGTGGCTAGCGTGCTTTTACCTGAGCCTTGGCAGCCGTTGAGGCCAATAATGGACGGTGCCGCACAAGTTCGAGTCCAACTCGCCAAATGCTGCACCACGCCGGCATACCACTGCATATATGACTCACCAAACGCTAAGGGTAATCCGCCAGCGCCTTGAAAGGCTTTTACCAGCTCGCGGAGGCGCAAGCTATCTACCTGCTCATTGTGCATAACACTCCTCTCGCAATGCTCACGACATCGCTCCATCACAACATGCCTGTCACAAACGATTGTGAAGCGATGAGAGACGGCCGCAAAAAGTTAACGGCAACACGTTACCGGCTGCCGATACTGGCCGCTACCGCGTATAAATGCTTCCGATTCGAGATAAATGTAACGCCAAGATGCTTTCGGTACACTAGGTCCCGACCATTTACCAGACGCAGTTGATGACAGCTCCCGTAATCATAGCACCTGATTTACCGATCACAGCACTGAGGTAGGCATGCCTTCTACGGATCACCCCCTCTCGATTTACATGGGTAAAACCGCCGCCGAAATCATCGGCAATCAAGGCTGGAAGGGCGCGCCATTCGACACGCTGATTGGCGCATCGGGTGGACCGAAGTGGCTGATACTGTCAGAGCTCGACCAAATTTTAGCCAGCGAATTATTGCACCACCAAACCCAACCCTTGCGGTTGCTGGGTTCATCCATCGGCACGTGGCGACACGCGTGTTTGAGCCAACCACAACCCGGCGCTGCAATTCAACGGCTGCAGACAGCGTATCTTCAACAGCAATACAGTAGTGCCAAGCCCTCACCGTCAGAGGTCAGTCAGGTCGCAGAGCAGCTTTTAGTCGAGGCGCTCGGACCACGCGGCGCGGTCCACATCATTGAACATGAGCGGTTTCGCAATATCATTATCACTGCCCGCGGAAGAGGAATCGCTCAGGGGCAATCTGGACTGCCTCTCGTCGCGAGCATGGCATTAGCGAGCGCTGCAAATGCCCTCAGCCGAAAGACACTCAACCTATTTTTTCAGCGTATTGCGTTCTGCCACGCGGCAATCGGCACCGTACCCTTCGCGTCAGATTTCAATACGCAAACCGTGACCCTAACCGAGGGAAATCTTATCCCCGCACTCAAAGCCAGTGGTGCAATCCCGCTCCTCATGCAATGTGAATCATCTATTCCAGGCGCGGCTGGCGGTCCTTTCTGGGATGGCGGCATTATCGACTATCATTTCTCACTCACCAACTCAGAAGCTAACGGGCTCATACTGTATCCGCACTTTAGTGACCTGATAGTCCCTGGCTGGTTTGACAAGATGCTGCCATGGCGTGCGCAGTCGCGCCCCGCCATCGACAACTTAATACTGATGTGTCCCAGCCGATCATTTCTTGCAACATTGCCGCAGCAGAAGATTCCTGACCGATCCGACTTTGCTCGTTTGTCGCCACATCAACGAGTCGCGTATTGGGAGACTTGCGTTCATCAGAGTGAGCGCCTTGCAGAAGCGCTGTATTCGCTCATCAACGGCGATGACCCGCTGCGTGGCGTGACGGTTATCAATTGAGACGGGGATGGAGATCACACCACAACGTCGAGATACTCGACCGCCCTGCCACCGGAAGGGGCTCTTCAAATTACGAGCCCGCCTGCGCTAGGTGCTATGAACTAGGTCGGTGATTGCTTGACTCAGCTCATGGTGGCACCGCTCTTGCAGAAAATGCCCTCCACGATCGAACACTTGATGATTGAGACCGGCAGCACCGGGCACTTTGGCGATGAACGGTTTATTCGCTCCAAAAGTAACGGGGTCATCTGCTGTGAATAAGCAGAGAAAAGGCTTCTCGAATTGCTCATAAAAAGCCCACGCATCTGCTTGCGCGGTTAACGAAGGATCTGTGGGTAGGGTGGGCACCTGACTCGGCATGGCACGGGGGCCCATCTTAAAACGCGCGTCCGGAAAGGGTGCCTCGTAAGCATGACCGAGTGGCGTTAGGGGGCGCAGACGGCGACCGAAAAACTGGTGCCCCAGCAATGGCAGTGCCACCCGCCATCTGGCGACCCTCTCAACCATGCTTTCCATCATAAAGCCGACAGGCAGGCTTTCGGTTTCCCAACAAAACTTTTGCCAATAAGCAAATCCCAGAACAAATGCGAAGGGTGCCGCATCCGGTCGCGCTAACTTAGCTATCGCGCTCGACATCTCGGGTAAGGTCGGGGTCTTTGCTTCGGCTCGAAAGACCGTGACTTGCTGAATGATGTCATCGGGCACCTCGGGCGCATACGGCAATCCCGTATTACCCACGACAACACGAGCCATTCGCTCCGGGTAATCGACTACCAAACGCAGTCCAATCAAACCACCCCAATCCTGTCCGAATAGCGTGATATCTGAGAAATCATTGGCCTCGAGCCAGCGACCCATCCAGTCTACCTGGCGCTGGTAGCTGTAATCCTCCCGCGCGGCCGGCTTATCTGACTTGCCGTAGCCAGGTAAATCAGGGGCAATAACCCGTAGCCCAGCCTTGACCAATAATGGCACCATTTTTCGATAGAGATAACTCCAGCTCGGCTGTCCGTGAAGACACAGAACAATCGGTGCATTGCGGTCCCCCTCATCCAAGTGGTGAATGCGAAGCGTACTGCCATCACCTGCATCGATGTCGGTGTAATGTGGCTCGAAGGGATAGTCCGACAAACCAGCGAAGCAGGCATCGGGGGTTCGTAAGATCTCCATACTGTTATCCTTCGGCGTTAGGCTGCAGCTGCATTATGTCACTAATGGCACAGTATATGCCAATAATTATATCCGCGGTTTAGTAAACTAATTTAGCGGTCAAATCCAATTCACCCGCTCCGTCACGCAGTGCGGTGACCTGTCTACGACCGCGCCCGATGCTGGCACGACCGCCAACTGGCACTGAGGCCAGTCAAGAGCAGGGCGTCATTAAAAGTCACCTTCGCTGAGCGTGGTGACCTGATGCGCGATTCTGCCCGCAACAATCTGAAAGGTATCCTCTCCGGATACCGCGGCATCGATGCCTTTAGAGATGCGCCAAGACAACCTAACCCTATCAGACCCTATTGCCTCCATTGAGCCAAAAGCGAGCTCACGGCCCGCTAACCTCGAGGGCACCGAATCGAAGTAATCGGCGATGGCATACCAGCTCTCATAATGGGCGCCAGGGCGCTCCAGTACCGCATTGATCGCGTAATCGGCAGCCATGGCGACGGGATCAAGACGTTCCACTGCCGCCCTATGTCGCTGCGCTACCGCAGCAGGTGAGCGATCTGAAAAATCCGCCAGCACCGAGCCTACTCGACTTCGCCATTCGCCAAGATCAACGTAATCACGCACGGAGAGCACCGTCTGAGTCTCTGGGTCTATCGTGAAAATACCGTTACAGGCTACAGAGTGCTCCTCACCAGCCAACCAAAAACGGTCTAGCCTCTCGAGCCATCCCACATTGCCCTGGGTGGCGACCGAGACCACATCCCATCGCACTTTATCCGACCAACATACGATACTGGCAAGCAAGGCCATCACTGACTCCCTGCCCTGGACCGGCGCATGCGGTACGTTTTGCCAAGTGGCACTCGGATGTAACGCATTTCGTATCGCTCGCAAGTCTCGAGACTCAATGGCCGATAACAATACTGCTATGACATTTTGCGTATTAGCTTGAGAAGTCATGTGGTGATCATAACGGGAATGCAGGGTCTTGCCTGCGCTATTGATTGATCTGTGCCGCTTTCATGCGACCGCCGTCCTGTCAAAAAGGTGCCCGCTAAACGCCCTCTCACTGTCGAGACAGGGTAACCTTGTCGACCTATTTCATTATTGTTGCTTGGAGTGTTGTACAAAATGGCTGATACGAATACAAAATATGACATTGTGGTGTTCGGCGCCTCGGGATACACCGGTCGCCTCGTCGCAGAGTATCTGCAAGGGGAATATGCCAATACCAGCTTGAAGTGGGCAATGGCCGGACGATCCCTCGATAAATTAGCATCCGTACGGACAGCACTCGGCATCCCTGACAGTGTCGATCTGGTGAGCGTGGACAGTGACGATGCCGCCTCCGTCGGCCAGATGGTGTCAGACTGTAAAGTGGTCATCACGACCGTTGGCCCCTACCAGCTCTACGGAGAGGAGTTGATCAAACAATGTGCAGAACAGGGTACCGACTACGTCGATCTGTCGGGTGAACCCAGCTGGATGCACGAGACGATTGCTCAGCATTCTGCCGCCGCAAAAGCCTCTGGCGCGCGCATCGTTCATAGCTGCGGCTTTGACTCTATCCCCTTTGATTTGGGTGTGTATTGCTTGCAGCAACGTGCCATCACTCAGACAGGGAAACCCATCGCCACGGTCAAAGGCAGAGTCCGAGCGATGAATGGCACTTTCTCCGGAGGAACGATTGCCTCTATGCGCGCCACCATGGCGTCGGCACAAGCCAATCCTGCCATCATCAAGGTGCTCACCAATCCCTTTGCGTTAACAGAAGGCTTCACCGGCCCTGAACAACCCACTGGCGCAGCGCCCCAGTATGACGAAGAGCTTAATAGCTGGAGCGCACCCTTTGTTATGGCGGCGATTAACACCAAAAACATCCATCGCTCCAATTTTTTACTGGGTCACCAGTATGGCGAGGATTTCCGCTACGACGAGATGTTACTGACCGGCGATGGTGAACAAGGTAAAGCCGCGGCAGAGTACGTTGCAAAAGACGACTCCATCGGAAAAAGCGACTTACAGCCAGGCGATGGCCCCACTCAAGAAGAGCGTGAAAACGGCAATTATGATGCCATCTTTGCGGGCCAGAACAGCGAAGGGGAATTGATGATCTCTAGCGTGCAGGGCGATCGAGACCCAGGCTATGGCTCTACCTCTAAAATGCTGGCGGAGGCAGCCATTTGCCTGCTGGAAAACCCAACCCTCGCTTCTGGCGGATTGTGGACACCTGCCGCGGCGATGGGACAGGCGCTGATCGATCGCCTGCACGCGCACGCGGGTCTGACATTCCAAATCGAAAAAGGGTAAAGGGTCTGTTGATGGCAGATTGGTTACGGGGGTATCGAGGTTTAGCAAGCGGATTCAACACCGGCGACCACCAGAACCCCCCTAATCGGCCCCAACCTAGCGCCCCCTCACCTAGCGCCCCCAATCGATGGGGCACCTAACCAAAGATGGAACCTGAAGCGCTCGCTGAGCATCTCAATCTGGTCCTTGAAGGATTAGCGATTGACCACCCTATCGGGACTCGCGTTACCAACCTAACGCGGCTCTCAGGGGGTGCCAATAATGAGACGTGGCGTTTCACATGGCATGAGACGCCACTCATTTTACGCAGACGACCCTTTAGCGCCGAATCGGTCGAAAATCTTGACGGCAATATTTTGGGTCTGTCGTTAGCGGACGAGGCTCACATCATTCAGCTCGCCGCACAGACAGGCGTACCCGTCCCACGCATTTACACCGTGCTTGAGACGTCACACCGCTTAGGCGAATCTTTTGTCATGGCGTTTATTCCCGGTGAAAGTATCCCCCAACAGTGGCTCAACGCAGACGCGTTCAACTCAGCCCGCAAGGGCTTGGCCTTCGAATGTGGTGCGGCACTCGCACAGACTCATACAGTGGATTGTTCGCAACTACCTCAGTCGATCAAACCCTTAACGCTTGCGCGTCGCTTTGATGGCATACAACGACGCTTGCAGATCTTCGGTGATGTATCCCCTGCCATGCAATTCGGGCTGAACTGGCTGATTGATCACGCCCCAGAAGACGTCTCTTGTGTGTTATTACACGGCGATTTCCGCACCGGTAATTTATTAGTCAATGAGCAGGGACTCGCCGGCATTCTTGATTGGGAGCTGGCACATCAGGGTCCACCAGCCGAAGACCTGGGCTATCTGTGCGCTCACGTGTGGCGCTTTGGAAACATCGAAAAACCAGTGGGTGGATTTGGCGAATACGCTGATTTACTCGCCGGTTATCGATCAATCGCTGGATGGGCGCCGGACCTAGAGAGCCTAAAGTATTGGGAGATTTTTGCGGCACTTAACTGGGGTCTGGTCTGTCAGACCATGGGCGCACTGTGGCACAGCGGTAGCGGTGATATCGAACGTGCGGCGGTGGCTAGACGACGATCGGAAGCGGAACTAGATCTCATTTACTTGATCGACGAATGGGGAACTTTGTGACCGAACGTGACGACTCAATCACTGCTAACAGCGTCACGTCCCAGCAATTATTGCAGGCCGTGAAAGGATTTATCGCCGAAACTGTGACCCCCGCACTCAGCGACAGGAATCAATTCAACGCCAGAGTGGCCGCCAATGTGATCGGCATTGTTCAACGGGAGGAGGCATTAGGCCCAGCGTTGTCGGCATTGGATAACGCCGCGTTCAGCAGATGGATCCCCGACGGAGCGCCCGATAAGGATATTGTGCCGCAAATATCCCAAGCCATTGCTAAACGAACGATTGAGCCGGACACAGCGTTTCTTGATTACCTCAAGCAGCGTCAACTCTTGCTCAGCGCCATCAACAACCCACGGTATGCGAATCGCGCCGCAGCGGCTGAAAAATGGCGCTATTTAGACACTGATGCCCATTCAGCAGCAGACAAACGGTAAGGGCGTGATCACGACAAATCCGCTAACAGCTCGACGTCAATCGGAGACCGTTCACCTATGACCCAATTTTTATTTGAGATTCCTCAATCGATCGAGCATTACCTAGAAGTGCTCGACGCCTTTATTGAGCGCGAGATTACACCGCTAGAAAATCAAGATGACAATATTCGGTTCTTCGATCATCGCCGCGAACACGCGCGCACCGACTGGGATCGAGATGGCTTGCCAAGCGAAGAATGGGAGACGCTACTGACAGAAATGCGTCGTCGTGCAGATACTGCTGGCCACTTCCGCTACGCTCTACCGGAGGCTTATGGGGGCCAAAATGGTACCAACTTGGCCATGGCTCGTATCCGTGAGCATCTAGCGGAGAAGGGCTTGGGGCTCCATAACGATCTGCAAAACGAGAACTCGATCGTCGGTAATTTGATGACGCCCATGGTGCTACACGACTTTGGTACCCCCGAGCAGCAATCCCGATGGATGGAACCGATGTTAACGGGCGCCTTGGGCTGGTGTTTCGGTCTCACAGAAGCCGCTCATGGGTCCGATGCCACGTGGATGGAGACTCGTGCCGAGCGATTCGTTCAAAATGGTGTCAGCGGGTGGCGTATCACTGGGGAAAAAATGTGGACCACGGGCTTACACAAGGCGAGCCACGTTCTGGTGTTTGCACGACATTCAGAGCATCAAGGCAGCGCTTCGGGTATTGGCTGCTTTGTGGTGCCCACCGATGCAGCAGGCTTTGAAGTAGGGGAATACCTGTGGACCTTTAATATGCCAACAGACCACCCTTACTGTACGCTTAATGAGGTATTTGTTGCCGACTCAGAAGTCCTGGGCGAGCCCGACCAAGGCCTCAAAGTGGCCATGCACTTTGTCCATGAAAGCCGTATTCGGCAAGCCGCCTCTTCACTTGGTGCGGCGCAATACTGCCTTAATCAAACTTTCGCTTATACACGGGAAAGAGCACCGTTTGGGAAGCCGCTCGCAGTGAATCAAGGGATTCAGTTTCCACTGGTCGAGCTGCAGACAGAGGCCGAAATGTTGAGGCTCTTGATCTACAAGACAGCGGCACAAATGGACCAAATGGAAAAAGTCGATGTGGCGAAGAAGCTGACTGACAAAGTGTCGATGTGTAATTATCGAGCAAATCGACTGGTTTGCAACGCCGCTGATACGGCCATGCAGTTTCACGGCGGGTTAGGCTACTCTCGTCACAAACCCTTCGAACACATTTATCGGCATCACCGTCGCTACCGCATTACAGAGGGTGCCGA
>CAJWWJ010000053.1 GCA_913048575.1 uncultured Halieaceae bacterium | reverse complement strand
CGCAGTGGGCGCCGCAGCAAAGATCACCTCAGCACCCAGACGCACAGCGCCGCACCCCCCTGGGGTTTGCACTGCTGTCAGACGATCGCGCAATAGCGCACGGCGTTCCTCACCCAGCACAAGGGTTTGCACGCCCTCAAGATAGGCCGCATCACCCTGAGGCGGCATATAGACCTTGGTCATCTCTTCTTGTACGAGGTCTCGCTGTGCCTGCTGCACTGCCTCGAACACAGGGCATAGGCCCGTCTCGTCCATGTAAACGCCCAGAGTAAGGTCGACTTTATTTGGGTTACTGTCCGCGCGGCACGCGGCAGCCAAGCCGAGAATAGAATCGGGTGGAAGCACAGCAAGAGAATCGAACATAGGCAAGGCTCAAAACAAAAGACAATAAGACGACGCGAATTATGCGGGACTAGCCGACAACGCGACAAGCCCTGTTATCCTCTACCGTCTCAACCACCAGCCCCCCGCTACGCTATGAGCAAATCTCCTGACCCTACTCGTGATGAGTTGTTCGCAGAACCGCTTGCGCAACCTGAACTGTTCACCTTTAGTGAGTCGGTCGCAGGCGTCTTTCCCGACATGATTAATCGATCGGTACCGGGGTATGCGACGGTTGTGGCAATGACGGGCGTACTAGCGGCCCAACATGCTCGCCCCGACTCAATAATTTACGACCTCGGGTGCTCGTGGGGCGCGTCATTGCTATCCGCCGCACGCAAAATCGACTACCCCTCCTGTCAACTCATTGGGATCGATAATTCTGAGGCCATGCTCAAGCGGGCCCGCCTGAATTTTCAGGAGCAACTCAGCGATCAGCGAGTGCTGCTGCAGGCGAGCGATATCATGGACATCCAACTGGAAAACGCCAGTGTGGTTATTTTGAACTACACCTTGCAGTTCGTCCCGATCAAGCATCGCGAGACACTCCTCAGGCGTATTCGCAACGCCATGCAGCCCGGAGATGTTTTGATTTTATCTGAAAAGCTCACGTTACCCGATCCGCAGCTGAACGATTACCTCATCGAACTGCACCATAATTTTAAACGGCAACAGGGCTACAGCGATCTCGAAATAGCGCAAAAAAGACAAGCGCTAGAGGATGTCCTGATCCCAGAAACACGTCACCAGCATGTTGAGCGGTTACACCAAGTAGGCTTTAGCCGCTGCGATATCTGGTTTCAGTGCCTCAATTTTGCCTCGCTCATTGCCATCGCATGACGATACCTGCCGAATTGGTTGCTGACTGGGAGCAACTCAACGCTCGCTGGCAAACCTCGACTCTGCAGCCTTGGTTAGCGATATTGCCCAACCAACTCGCATCGGGGCTGTCGCCAGAGCGCTTTGGTGATTTACCGAGATGGCGCGACGCCCTTGCTAACCTGCCGGCGCTCCCAACAGGGTCGCCACAACTCACTTCAGCACGCGTCGGGCTATCGGGTGAAGCGAGCCCGCCAACGCTGAGTATGCTGAGGGCCGCACTGATGGGGCTGCACCCGTGGCGAAAAGGCCCCTTTGAGCTGTGTGGACTGCATGTCGACACCGAATGGCGATCTGACTGGAAATGGGATCGCCTCGAGCCTGTGCTGGAATCTCTCGCCGGCAAGCGGGTGCTTGATGTCGGCTGCGGCAATGGCTACCACTGTTGGCGCATGCTCGGCGCGGGGGCCGCGGAAGTCGTTGGCATCGACCCAACACCGCTTTTTATTCTCCAGTTCAAGGCCCTACAACGCTATTTAGATCAAGAACATATTTACGTCCTGCCGCTGACGCTGGAAGCCATGCCCGAAGATTTGCCGGCCTTTGATACCGTCTTTTCAATGGGAGTGCTCTATCACCGGCGAGACCCGCTCGCCCATCTGAAAAGCCTCAAGGGCAAACTCGTGCCCGGGGGACAACTGCTGCTCGAAACGTTGGTCGTAGAGGGTGATCAGGACACGGTGTTGGAGCCCAACGGGCGCTACGCCCGCATGGGTAACGTATGGCACCTACCCAGCCCCGACCTGGCACGTCGTTGGATGAGCGAGGTCGGCTTGATCGACGCCACAGTCGTCGATGTCGGCCCGACTTCAGTAGCGGAACAACGCAGCACAGAGTGGATGACCTTCCACTCGCTGTCTGACTTTTTAGATCCGCAAAACCCTCGACTGACGGTAGAGGGCTATCCCGCCCCAAGGCGGGCGATCTTAACCGCGAGAGCGCCGGGGTGAATGGACCTAGTGTAGTTGCCGACCGTCTGCTGAGGCATCAAAAACAATATCGAACACATCCCTAAAGTGGCGCACAAAATGCACCTTAATGCCCTCCGATAAGTATGCCGGTAACGCCTCATAATCGCCCTTATTGCCAAAGGGCAAAATGACTTCGGCCATGCGGGCTCGTCGCGCTGCTATGACTTTCTCTCGGATCCCCCCTACGGGCAGAACCTGACCAGTCAGTGTCAGTTCACCCGTCATGGCGAGTGGGCGTCGAATACGGTCGCCGCGCGCCAGTGAGACCAGCGCTGTCGCCATCGTGACACCAGCACTGGGCCCGTCCTTTGGCGTTGCGCCCTCAGGCACATGCAAGTGCACCATCGAGAGATCAAAAAAATCAGGCTCGCAACCCAGTTCGCGCAGATGGGCCACCACGTAGCTATACGCAATTTCCGCACTCTCTTTCATCACGTCACCCAACTGCCCAGTCAGCTTGAAGCCACGATTCAGCGTATGGATTTTAGATGACTCGATACTGAGCGTCGTACCCCCCATCGCGGTCCAAGCGAGACCGGTGACGACCCCTTTCCCGCGAAGCGCGCGCTCAGGTTTAAACGTCGGCTGGCCCAACATTTGCTCTACTTCTCGCTTACCGATGCGAATACGAGTGTGATCGCCCTCAACGAGTTGCATAATGGCGGCACGCATCAACGAACTTAACCGTTTCTCTAGGCCACGCACCCCCGCTTCACGACTGTAGGCGTCAATCACCAATTTTAACGCCGCATCGTTAATCCGGATTTGACGGGGCTGAGCACCGTGCCGCTCCAGTAATTTTGGCCAAAGATGGTTTTTGGCGATCAGCAATTTTTCTTCAGCGATGTAACCGGACAATCGAATTTCTTCCATACGATCCAGCAGCGGAGTCGGAATCGTATCGAGCTGATTGGCCGTGCACACGAAAAGCACTTTCGACAAGTCGACCCGCAGGTCGAGGTAATGATCTAGAAAGTCACTGTTTTGTTCCGGGTCGAGCACTTCCAGCAAAGCGGAAGCCGGGTCGCCCTGAAAACTGGCGCCAATTTTATCAATCTCATCCAGCATGATGACTGGATTCGCTACCTCTACCTCTTTCAACGCCTGCACCAGTTTGCCTGGCATCGCCCCTACATAGGTGCGGCGATGGCCTTTGATTTCGGCTTCATCTCGCATACCACCCAGACTGAAGCGATAAAACTGTCTCCCCAGAGCGGCAGCAATCGACTTGCCAATACTCGTTTTACCCACACCCGGCGGCCCCACGAGCAATAGAATAGAACCGTTAATACTGCCCTTAAACGCACCCACAGCCATGAATTCGATGATGCGCTTCTTCACGTCTTCCAGCCCATCATGATGGGTCTCTAGGGCTTTGCGAGCATGCGACAGATCGAAATTATCCTCAGAACAAACCCCCCACGGCACTGATGTGGCCCAGTCGAGGTAATTGCGGGTCACGCCATACTCGGGCGAACCCGATTCCAACACCTGTAATTTACTGAATTCCTCTTCCAGTCGATCCAACACCTTCTGTGGCGGCGAGAGTCCCTCCAAACGCAGTCGAAACCTGTCTACGTCCGAGGTGTTGTCGTCCTTGGAGAGCCCCAACTCTTTCTCAATCACTTTCATCTGCTCGCGCAGAAAAAATTCACGCTGATGGGTCGAGACTTTGTCATTGACCTGAGACGTAATCTGCCCCTGTAACGTCGCGACCTCTTTCTCTCGCTTAAGCAACTCAAGCACTTTTGTCATCCGGGCCGTCAACGGCAGAGTGTCGAGTACGGCTTGAAGATCGACACCACTCGCCGTCGTCAGCGCCGCAGCAAAATCCGCCAGCAAGGAGGGTTGACTGGGATTGAACTGGCCGATGTGCTGCTTGAGTTCTTCGCTGTATAGCGGATTCAAGGGCAGCAGTTCCTTAATGGCTGCAATAATTGCCATGGCATAGGCCTTCACTTCGTCGCTGTCGCGATGGCCCTCTGACTGGGGATACTCGACTTGTGCAATAAACGGGCTCTGATCGCTAAGCCAGCGAACGATGCGGAATCGTCGGAGGCCTTGCGCCAAAAATTGGCCCGAGTTATCCGCGGCTCCCGGTGGGCGATGCAGTCGGACTGCACAACCCATGGTGGGCAATTGCTCCGCCTTGACGCCTGCTGGGTCGGCTTTGTCGACAAAGGCCAACCCGAGTAATCCTGATCCCTGCTCCGCGATCGCATCTAGCGTGGCTTGCCAGTTATCTGGATTAAACGCGACCGGCTGTACTTGGCCAGGAAAAAACGGGCGACCGGGCAGCGGCAGTAACACCAGTGTATCGGGCAATACCTCGTCTGCCACCGCAGGGGCTGGATGATCGCCTACCGTGCCCACCTCTGACTCGGGTGGCAAAATTTCGCCTTCTTGCTGAATCTCGTCTGAGTGATCCACCTTGACCTCTACGCCTCATTGCGGCTGTCATCTTCAATCAGAGAAGAAATAGGGTCGAGGCGGGGGTTTTTCAAGCCATCAGAGGGCAATGGACGCCCGACAACGAGACAGTGACGGTGACGTCAGGCGCGATCAATCGTCGCTGTGAGAGGGCGCCATCGGTTGTGCAGAGAGAGGAAACGGGGCAATTTTAGCGCTAGTGGCTTCAGAAATTCGCGCGGCACCCTCTTTCTCCACCTCATCGATTCGAACAATGCATTGCATAGGGATATAACTTCTTTTGACACCTGCAAACTCATTTTTGAGTTTTTCTTCGCCGGGATCGACAACGATTTGTGACCGCTCGCCAAAGACCAGCTCCTCGATCTCTACAAACCCCCACATATCACTTTGGTAAATTTGACGAGCAAAAACCTCATACACCTGTCCGCCGTTATGAAAAATTACTTTATAAATAGGCTGAGACGGCATTATTGCTCCGAGGTTTTTCAGTGTTGGCAGGCAAAAAGGGGCGAAATGGTAACACTTTGCGCGCAAAGCTCCAGCAACAGGAGGGATTTTTAACGAGCAGAGGCTATACTCCGCGCCCTGACTGGCTATAAAGGGCGCACACCCTAGGCACTTATGACCACCCCATCGATCAAAAAACTATTTGTGCAGACCCACGGCTGCCAAATGAACGAATATGATTCTGCGCGAATGGCCGATTTGCTGAACGCCAGTCATGGACTTGAGCAAGCCGATTGTGCGGAGGACGCTGACGTCATCCTGCTCAATACCTGCTCCATCCGCGAAAAAGCCCAAGAAAAAGTCTTTCACCAATTAGGACGCTGGAAACAGCTGAAACAAAAGAATCCGGACCTCATTATCGGTGTGGGCGGCTGTGTGGCCAGTCAGGAAGGGGGAGAGATCGGCAAACGGGCTCCCTTTGTGGATCTCATTTTTGGTCCGCAGACACTGCACCGCTTGCCAGAAATGATCGAAGATCGGCGACGCGGTAACGACGCGGTGATCGATATTAGCTTTCCCGAAATCGAAAAATTCGACCGCCTCCCCGAACCCAGCGTGGAAGGACCCACTGCGTTTGTCTCTATCATGGAAGGGTGCAGTAAATATTGCACCTTCTGCGTCGTGCCCTACACCCGCGGAGAAGAAGTCTCTCGGCCCGTTGATGATGTCATTGCGGAAGTGGCCAGTTTGGCGAGTCGCGGGGTTAGAGAAGTCAATTTGCTGGGCCAAAATGTGAACGCCTTTAGGGGTCTGAATCACTTGGGCGACATCGTGGATTTTGCGGAGTTACTCCATTTGGTGAATCTCGTCCCAGGGATTGACCGCATTCGCTACACCACCTCTCACCCCATGGAATTTTCTGAGGCAATTGTGGCCTGTTACGCAGAGATCCCTGCCTTAGTCGATCATTTGCATTTACCCGTGCAAACGGGTTCTGATCGTATTTTAATGGCCATGAAGCGCGGCCATACGGCACTCGAATACAAGGCTATTATTCGTGCGTTGCGCAAAATACGGCCCAATATTTCTCTCTCGTCAGATTTCATCATCGGGTTTCCCGGTGAAACAGAAGAAGACTTCGCCGCCACCATGCGGTTAATCGAGGAAGTGGGCTTCGATAGTTCCTTCAGTTTTATCTATAGCGCTCGACCTGGCACACCGGCGGCGGAGTTACCCGACAACACGTCTGAAGAAGAGAAGAAAAAGCGCCTGCATATTTTACAGGCACGCATTGCACAACAAGCGCAACGCATTGCGGACAACATGGTGGGCACTCGTCAAAAAATATTAGTCACTGGCCACGCTAAACGCGATCCGGGGCAACTTTCCGGGCGCACAGAAAACAATCGGGTGGTCAACTTTTCCTCTAACGATACGACGCTGATTGGCGACTTTATCGAAGTGGACATCACAGCGGCCTACCGCAATTCATTGCTCGGCCAGCTGCCCGCAGCCACTTAAAGGTCGCAGAGGGAGTTGACTCCGCCCGCAGGGCGAGTATCGTTCATTTCCCATAGCGACTAAGGCGGCTTGAAAACCGTTGGACACCCACCTTTTGTCAGCCGAAGACACGTCTGCGGATGTGACGCCACCGACTACTTTTTCCCTCGAACCCAATGATGCGCGTCATCTGGCGGCGCTGTGTGGGCAACTGGATATCCATTTGCGACAAATCGAGAACCGTTTGGGGATCACGATTCACAACCGCGGTAACACCTTTGAGCTCCGAGGCGGCGAATCTCGCTGCAAAATGGGCGCTGCGTTGCTCACCTCTCTCTACGCTGACATTACTAATGGCAGTCAGCCAAGCCCCGATAGTATTCACCTCCGATTACAGGACGCCGACTTGGAAATGCTCAACGAGACTGAGACGCCGGATGCCAATATTGAGACGACCAGTCTCATCCGCACGAAACGTCTCTCCGTGCGACCGAGAGGCCAGAATCAGCGCACTTACGTGGCGGCAATCAACCATCACGACATTAACTTTGGCATCGGTCCGGCTGGAACGGGTAAAACCTACCTTGCGGTCGCTTGCGCTGTGCGAGCGCTCCTCAACGAAGAGGTGAAACGCATTTTGCTCGTTCGCCCCGCCGTCGAAGCGGGAGAACGTCTTGGTTTTTTGCCGGGGGACCTGTCACAAAAAGTCGACCCTTACCTCAGGCCACTCTACGATGCGCTCTATGAAATGCTCGGATTCGAGACAGTCAGCAAATACATTGAACGCCATATTATCGAGATCGCACCGCTGGCATTTATGCGAGGCCGAACCCTGAATCACGCCTTTATCATTCTCGACGAGGCCCAGAACACGACGCGCGAACAAATGAAAATGTTTTTGACGCGCATTGGATTCGGATCAACGGCAGTCGTCACGGGCGACACCAGCCAGATTGACCTTCCTCGAGGCACACAAAGCGGACTAACGCATGCGGCGCAGGTGCTGGAAAACGTTGAGGGCATCGCCTTTACCCAATTTGGGATCAAAGATGTCGTCCGTCATCCGGTCGTGCAGCGCGTGGTCAGCGCGTATGAAGCCTACGAACAGGCAGCCGACCACCCGGAAAGGAATCCAACATGAATCTCGTGATGGCGGTAGAGCGCGCCACGCTCGTCCCAACTCCAAAGGATGACGCGATAGAGCTCTGGGTGACACAAGCGCTCGAAACCGCTAACCGTAGCTTGTCACCCTCGCCAGAACTCTCCATCCGGATTACCGATACTGACGAGGCCGCCCAGTTTAATGAGACCTATCGTGCCAAGGCGGGGGCGACCAATGTGTTGTCTTTTCCCGCTTCCCCACCGCCCGAGACCCACTCTGGGTTATTGGGTGATCTAGTGATCTGTGCACCACTGGTTATCGAGGAAGCTCAAACACAAGATAAGCAAGCGACTGCCCATTGGGCCCACCTGGTGATGCATGGTGTTTTACATCTGCTGGGGTATGACCATCAAACAGCCGCTGAGGCAGAGGCCATGGAGCTGTTAGAAATCAGTGCACTGGCCCGTCTCGGTTATGCCAATCCCTATGACATCAAAACACCGTTAGGGAGTCCCTAAGCGTGAACGATGATCGAAAACCCGAAGTGGAAGAGCGATCTTGGCTGGATCGACTCACCCATTTTATCAGCGGTGAACCGCAGACAAAGTCAGACCTAGAGGACGTCCTCTCCCTAGCAGAAGAGCACGAGATCATCGATCAAGATGCGCGCAAAATCATGGAAGGCGCACTGCTTGTCACCAACATGCAAGTGCGTGACATCATGATCCCGAGAGCGCAAATGATTGTCATCGATTCGGACGAAAGCGTACAAGAGGCACTGCCAAAAATCATTGACGCCGGACACTCTCGGTTTCCCGTCATTGGGGAAGGCATGGATGATGTGATTGGAATTTTACTCGCGAAGGATCTGTTACCGCTGGTTGAGAGCGATAGCGCGCCGCCCGCCCTGCGTCAATTAATGCGCCCAGTCATCGCCGTACCCGAGAGTAAACGACTGAACGTTTTACTGAGAGAGTTTCGGCAAAATCGAAACCACATGGCTATTGTCATCGACGAATACGGCGGCATCGCAGGGTTGATCACGATCGAAGATGTACTGGAAGAGATCGTCGGAGAAATCGAAGACGAAACAGACGTGGCGGAGAAAAAGCCCATACGACCGATGAGCGACGGCACCTTTTTTGTCGAAGCCCTCACGGCTATTGATGACTTTAATGCCTTTTTTAACACCGAGTTCAGCGATGACGAGTTCGATACCATCGGCGGCGTTGTCGTCAATGCATTCGGTCAGCTACCCAGTAGAAATCAGTCAATACAGCTCAATCATTTTGAGTTCAGCGTCATCCGTGCGGACGAGCGTCGCCTTTCCAGTCTTCGGGTGAGGCCTGTTGCTGATATCGATTCCGGCGAGTAGTGTTTTCTCTGCGAAGGCTCATCCCCGGCTGTGCTCTGTTAGCGGGCATGCTGTTTCCGCTTGGGCTATCACCGACCGCGCTTTGGCCTCTGGTCCCGCTGAGCGCAGGAGTGCTTTTCGCGCTACTTGAATGGCAGCGGTCTCAACCGGCCTTTCGTATTGGTTATCTCTATGGCCTGGGTTTCTTTGGCACTGCCGTGTCCTGGGTTTATGTCAGCATCCATACCTACGGCGCAACACCCGCTTGGTTAGCGGTTTCCTTCACTCTTTTATTCTGCGGTGGGCTCGCACTATTTTTTGGTGCACAACTGTGGGGCTTCAAGCGCCTATCAAGCCAGCATGTTTACTGGCGAGTGATTCAGTTTGCCTCTTTGTGGGTGTTATTCGAATGGCTCAGGAGCTGGATATTGACGGGATTTCCCTGGGGTTATGCCGGTTACGGTGCCCTAGCCTCTCCGGTGAGCGGATGGGCTCCGTTGGTGGGTGTTTATGGCTGCTCCTGGCTATTGGTCGCAATGGGTAGCTCGTGGGCCATACTATTGCAGCGCCCTCGCATGACCTCACACTGGCTGATTAGTCTCGGCGTGACGGGCTTCATCCTTTTATCGGGCCAACTCCTTACCACCGTGACGTGGACAAAACCATTGGGCGACCCGATAAGGGTTGCCATTGTGCAACCCGCAGTGCCACTGGCAAAGAAATGGACCCGGCGACACCGAGAGGACATTCTGAACGACCTAGCAGCCACTACCAACCCACTCTATGGGACACATGACCTGATTGTCTGGCCGGAATCTGCGCTGCCGGGCTATCGCGATCAGATGCAACGGTTTTTGACATCAATTCACACCCAAGCCGCCGCCCACGACGCCACCGTCATTACCGGCATACCCAGTCGTGACAACCAAGGACGTTACAACAGCATCGAGGCGTTGGGCGCTGGATCAGGGATCTATCACAAACAAAAACTGGTCCCCTTTGGTGAATATATCCCCTTCGACTCCTGGCTGAGAGGGGTCATTGGTTTTTTCGACCTGCCCATGTCGCAATTCACCCCGGGACCCGCCAACCAAGCACCGCTCGTTATGGGCGATATAGCGATAGCGCCCTTCATCTGTTATGAAATGGTCTATCCGGATTTTGTTGCGGCAGGTAGCAAAAGCTCGCAGTTACTGGTCACGATCAGTAATGACACCTGGTTCGGCGATAGCATCGGGCCTTGGCAACATTTTCAGATGGCGCGCTTCCGCGGTGTGGAGCTCGGTCGTGACATCATTCGAGGCACCAACGATGGTGTGTCGGCCATTATCAGTGCCAACGGTAATATCGTCTCCACCGCACCTCAGTTCACCCAAGCGGTCATCAGCGGGCAGGTTCAACCTCGGACAGGTGATACCCCTTATGCTGTTTCTGGGAGCTTACCCATTCTAATTTTCTCATTGATCAGCTTGTTACTAGGACGAGATCCGCACTAATACTGGTAAACTTCAGGCGCCATCTG
>CAJWWJ010000052.1 GCA_913048575.1 uncultured Halieaceae bacterium | reverse complement strand
AGACACTCGCTGGCCGATCATCGCCGCCACACCCGGTGTCAAAGTCGTCAAAGCTCCGGGACTGCGCACCTACCCCGGCTACGACGGAGGTCCCGACATTAAAGTCATGGTGTCGATCTTCTACGATCCCGATGGCTACCTGATTGAACTGAATCAAATAGTCACCGAGTAAAGGGCTCACTCTTGGGAGGTTCGAACGGTCTAGCCTGGGCTAATCGGCTTTGCCCTGTGTGAGTCTGATTTGACCTAAGTTAGTCGGGTGCGACCTGCGTTAGTCGCTTTTGAGGTGCATTAGCCGGCTTTGACCCGCGCTAGTCGCGTTTGAGATGCATTAGCCAGATTTGGCCCGCGCTGGTCGAGCGTGATCGATGTCGCTTGGCACAGTCCTCCGTCAGCCACCAACGGCGTGTCACTCAGAACGAGGCAGCCCGGCTGTCGCGCGTCGGTAATGGAGCGCCTAGTCTCCCTGCCATCACTTGCATACTGATCTGGCAGCAGTTAGGTTCAGGGTGCGCTTCGGCGCGATAACTGAATCAAAACTTTTGGGGGAACCAATGTCAGAACTAGACGTGTTTGGCTTTATCGGAATGAATCGCTCCATCTTTTCCACACTCTTTCTGTGTGGCGTATTAATGCCGCTAGCAGTCGTTGTCGTGGCTTACTTGTTTAGGCACTTTCCCGGCGTGATTAGAGGCGCTGCCATGGTTTCTACTCTGATTGGTGTGGTCATGCTGACTTTTTTCACCATGGCCGCGCAGAACTCCTTTTTTGTGATGCTAAGCACGCTGAGTGAGATGGCGGGCAATGGCTCAGAGATGGCGACGACCTTCCTCAGCTCAGCCAATCTGCCGATTGGAGAGACCATTAATCCACCCGGCTGGATGATGGCACTGTCGTTAATACAGGTTGTGATCAATCTTGTTTTGACCGTCTACGTCTTCCTATTTGCCAAATGGGATAACAGCTAACAATAGGGCATGCCCGTTGTGATGCTAGCGGTAACACCAAAGGGGGCCAACGAGCCCCCTTTTTATGGCGCTAATTTTATGGCGCTGAGTTTATGGCGCTAATTTTGCGCGCTCTGCGACATGACGCCGGCGCACTCAGCGTTAGTTTAACGGCGACACCTTAAAGGTCATGGTTTTCGCCACGAAATCCACCTCACCCGATACGATGTTGATCACACCGTCAGAGACCCTATCGAGGCTCCACTCGCTACGAGGCAAACGGCTCTTGTGATGGGCCGGACGCTGTCACCTCCGGCTGAGACAAGACACGTCACTGCTGATACAGTCTGCCGCAATCCAACAGGAGGAACACAACATGCATTCGAACCCAATCAAAAAAATCGCTCTCACACTGGCCGCTATCTCAACGATCGGCCTGCTAACAGCCTGCAACGAACCGGGCAGCCAAGGCTGGTGCGACACCATGAGCGAAAAAAGCAAAAGTGAGTGGACCGGATCCGATACCAAAACTTACGCCGCTCACTGTGTGCTCGAGAGCACTACCATTGGTAGCGAAGCGTGGTGCGATAATTTAAACGAAACACCCAAGGGTGAGTGGACTACCGAAGAAGTCGCAGAGTATGCAAAGTACTGCGTCGTCAGCCAGATCACCGAGTAACACGCTTTGAACGTTGTGGGGGCGAATTACTTCGCCCCCACGGGTTTCTTTGTGGCTTAGCGCGGGTCACAATTGCACCATGAGCGACACAGCCTCCTCTGCGCACACCCCCATGATGCAGCAATATCTCGCGATCAAGCGAGACCACGCGTCTGCGTTACTGTTTTATCGGATGGGTGATTTTTACGAGTTGTTCTACGACGATGCCGTGGCGGCAGCACGACTGCTAGACATTACACTCACTAGTCGCGGTAAATCAGCCGGCGAACCCATACCGATGGCCGGTGTGCCCTACCACGCGGCAGAAAACTATCTGGCGCGCCTGGTCAGAGCAGGCCAATCGGTGGCCATCGCGGAGCAAGTTGGCGACCCCGCCACCAGCAAGGGCCCGGTCGATCGCGAAGTAGTCAGGATTGTCACACCCGGCACGCTCACCGACGAATCACTATTGGATGCCAAGCACGATGCGCTGATACTGGCCATCGGCATGCACTCCTCTGGCTTTGGACTGGCATGGCTGGATATGAGCAGTGGCCGATTTCTGGTCTCAGAGGTCGCTGACAGCATCGCCTTAGAGGCCGAGGTGGCGAGACTGAATCCGGCAGAGATTCTGGTGCCTGAATCGAGTGATCTCGCAGAGACGACATGGCCGGGGGCGGTTCGTCAACAGCCCGACTGGCAGTTCGATGAAGCGAGCGCCCGAGAAGATCTGCAGCGACAATTTCAGACCCGAGACCTCGATGGCTTTGGCTGTGAGACGCTCACAGTGGCCATTGCGGCAGCGGGCGCATTACTGGCCTATGTCAAAGATACGCAACGCAGTGACTTACCCCACATCCGTGGGATCAGACAGGAATCGCAAACCGACGGCGTGATCCTCGACGCTGCAACGCGCCGCAACCTTGAAATTGACCGCACGCTCAATGGAGGAGAAGAACACACGCTGTATGCAATTTATGACAGCACCGTGACAGCGATGGGGGCGCGCCATCTGCGCCGCTGGTTACATCGCCCCATCAATAACGCGCTAGAGATTGAAGAACGCCTTGAAGCCGTTGAGCAGCTAGCCAGCGGATATCAGTTCGAGCCACTGCGAGACACGCTGCGCGACATCGCGGACCTGGAACGCATACTGTCCCGGGTTGCGCTGCGATCTGCGCGGCCGCGAGACCTCAGCCGTCTGGGCAATAGCCTCTTGCACCTGCCACTCATACGAAGTCAGTTACCCAAGGCCTCCTCAAAACTAACGCAGCTCACAGCCGCCCTACCCGATTATCCGGAGCTGACGACGCTATTAGCAGAAGCCATTATTGATAATCCGCCGGTGCTGATCCGCGACGGCGGTGTCATCGCAGAGGGCTACGACGCCGAACTCGATGAGCTCCGCGGCATCAGTGAGAATGCCGGCGCTTACCTGCTCGAACTGGAACAAAGAGAGCGCGATGCCACCGGGCTTTCGACGCTGAAAGTGGGCTACAACCGGGTTCACGGCTACTACATTGAGATCAGTCGCTCGCAATCGGAGCAAGCGCCTGACGCCTATCAACGTCGGCAAACGCTGAAGAACGTCGAACGCTTCATTACGCCTGAGCTCAAAACCTTTGAAGACAAAGCACTGTCGAGTAAAAGTCGTGCACTGGCGCGAGAAAAATCACTCTACGAACAGATCGTCTCGCGCGTCGCTGAATCACTCTTACCGCTGCAGACCACGGCGACCGCGTTGTGTGATCTGGATGTCTTGGCATGTTTCGCTGAGCGGTCCATCAGCCTGAACTTGTGCCGCCCGAAATTTACTGACGGGACCCTCTTGCAGATAGAGGGCGGGCGACACCCGGTTGTCGAAAGCGCTCGCGATCACCCTTTTATTCCCAACGATACTCAGCTCGACGACAAGCGCCGGATGTTACTCATTACCGGACCCAACATGGGGGGCAAATCGACCTACATGCGCCAAAATGCGCTGATCGCACTGCTCGCCCATGTCGGTGCGTTTGTGCCAGCTCGATCGGTCACACTCTCGAGCCTCGATCGCATATTTACGCGAATTGGTTCATCGGATGACCTCGCCAGCGGGCGTTCCACTTTCATGGTGGAAATGACCGAGACCGCCAATATCCTTCACAACGCGACAGAACGCAGCTTAGTGATCATGGATGAGATCGGCAGAGGCACCAGTACGTTTGATGGGTTGAGCATTGCGTGGGCGACCGCGCTAGCCCTCGCCAACCAGGTCAAAGCCATTACCTTTTTTGCCACCCATTACTTCGAGTTGACGGCACTGCCAGAGCAACACGCCGCGATGGCCAATGTGCATCTCGATGCGACCGAGCATGAGGACCACGTTGTCTTCTTACACCAAATACAAGAAGGGCCAGCGAATCGCAGCTTCGGCCTACAAGTGGCGCGTCTCGCGGGGGTACCTGCTGGTGTGTTAGGCACGGCTCGCGACAAGCTTCAAGCACTCGAGAGCGGCCAGCACGCGGGGCCACCGCCAACCCAAAACGACCTGTTTTCTGCGCCCGGGCCCACTGCTCCCTCCCCGGTGCTAGACCAGCTACGCGCATTAAATCTAGACGATATGACGGCTCGCGAGGCATTGGCCTGCCTTTATGAGCTGAAACAAAATCTTGAAGACACGCCCTGAAGAGTTTTCAAAGCCGGCCTCAACCAGTATCCTTCGGCCTGAAATGAGTGAGGTATTGGTATGACGTTCGTTGTCGGTGAAGATTGCATCAAGTGCAAGCATACAGATTGTGTCGAGGTATGCCCGGTCGATTGTTTTTATGAAGGCCCCAATTTCTTGGTGATCCATCCAGATGAGTGCATTGATTGCGCCCTCTGCGAGCCAGAGTGCCCGGTCGACGCCATTTTCTCAGAAGACGAGCTACCCGCTGACCAAGAAAACTTTCTGGCGCTCAATACCGAACTTGCCGAGGTGTGGCCTAACATTACCGAACGCAAAGAACCGCTCCCGGATGCAGAAGACTGGGCGGGCAAGCCCGGCAAACTGGAACTGCTTGAGCGCTAAATGACGACAACGCCGCGCGGGCGGCGCAACGTGCTACCGAGTGGGTAGCAGCGTCATGGGGTCTATCGGGACACCGTTACGTCGTATCTCAAAGTGCAGCTTGACTGACTCAGCACTCGTGCTGCCCATCTGCGCAATGGTCTCACCAGCGGCCACAAAGGCACCCTCGTTAACTAAGAGCGCATCGTTGTGCCCATAAGCACTCAGGTAGGTGTCATTGTGCTTGACGATCAATAACGCGCCATACCCGGTCACGCCCGAGCCGGCATACACCACCACGCCATCGGCGGTTGCCACCACTGGATCACCTCGCTGACCGACCAGATCTAAGCCCTTGTTACGATCACCTGCAAACCGACGACTCACGGTGCCTGTTACGGGCCACAGCCATCGACTGACCGGGGCGTTCGTCAGTTTGGTCGGAGCGGGGGCCACGGTCACCGGTTTTTTTTCTGCCTTGGGTGTGACTGCAGCAGTGGTTGGCTTTGGTGCCGGTTTACGCGGCGTGTCCACCGTGGTGACCGGCTTTGTTACCGGCGTTGATACCGCAGTGTCTGGGGACGGCTGCGGCTGTGCCAGAGACACGGGGGGAGTCGTCAGCAACAGCTCCCCCACTAAAATCGTAAAGGGTGGCTCAATCTCGTTAAACCGGGCCAGCGTTCGATAATCCATACCCAATCTAAAGGCTACCGAGTACAGCGTATCGCCTTGCTGAACGCGATAATCGGGTCCCTGAGGCAGACCGGTATCGAGCACCGCCTGTTTGTTTGGCATTGCTTGTCGTTCATTTGACGCCGCTTGCCGTACTTCCGGCGCCACATCGACCCGCCTAACTGAGCGATCCTCGATCACGGCGGGGGGATGCTCCGCGCAAGCACTCAACAGCACGCCGAGGGCAGGCACCACCAAGCAGTGATTCATTCGTTGCATCGCACGCTCACGATGCCTCGCGCCCTGCCAAGGCTGTGATGGACCAAACCATTATCAGACCCAACGCAAAGCTGGCTAGGCAGAGCAGTATCTGTGGATCGATCAATAATGGGTTGAACGGTAATACTGGCCGAGTCAACTCCACCGGCCTCCCCATCGAATCCACTAAGACCGTGATCTGCCAAGGCCACACTGACGATAAAGAGCCCAGCAATACGCCGCTCAAAAAAGCCATCATCGCCGCGCGCGCACGCAGTAAGAGAAAGTTCAGAATGCGTGCAAAGGTGACGAGCCCCACGGCGCACCCCAATGCAAACACGGACAGCTCCGCGAACTGCAGCCCTTTCACCGCGCCGAGCACAGGGCCATACATACCGAGAAGGACCAGCATAAAACTGCCCGAAATACCGGGCAAGATCATGGCGCAGATTGCAATGGTGCCAGCAATGAAGAACCCCAATAAGCTTGCAGAAAATGGGATCGGCGGCGCCAGCGAGATCGCAACCGCCAGCGCACAGCCTGAGGCGAAAAACCCCACACGGCTCCATCGATCAAGCGAGACCTCGCTGCGTAACAATAATGCGCCACTGATGAGAATGAGACCCGAAAAAAAAGACCATAAGGGCTGCGGGTACTGTAACAACAACCAATGAATGGCCGACGCCAGTGAAAAGATCGCCGTAAGGATCCCCGCAAACAGCCAGGCCAAAAAAGGGCCATCCAGCCGATACCACAGTGCCCCCCAACGGCCAGTGAAAAACAGTACGATCGCCTGCTTATCGATATTGACCAAGGCGCCCAATAAGCGCGCATAAATGCCGGTAATCAGGGCAACCGTGCCGCCTGAAACACCGGGGACAACGTCTGCCGCACCCATGGCCACACCGCGTGCATAAATGCCGATGGGACTGGGCTTCATCGGGCCACGCCACTGATCATTGGCACAAAATTGACCTCTTCGATCACCTCTTCATCAAACCCCTCAGGGGTCGCGGTGATCATCATTAAGCGCTGCCGACTCCCCCCCACTGGCAGGATCATGCAGCCATCTGGCGCTAGCTGATCCAACAACGTTTGCGGAATGCTCTCAGGCGCAGCTGCACCCAAAATTAAGTCAAACGGTGCTTCACTAGGCCAGCCTTCAAGACCATCTCCATGCCGCAATCGGACATTGCGCACTCTCAAGGCACGCAATTGCTTTCGTGCTCGCTCTTGTAGTGGCTTGATCCGTTCGATCGCACAAATTTCGTCGACCAGTGATGCCAAAATGGCAGTTTGATAACCTGATCCACTGCCGATTTCTAAGACTTTACGAGGCTTGCCGCGCGCCAGCGCCAACTCACTCATCCTCGCTACCATGTAGGGCTGCGACAGCGTTTGCCCGTAACCAATGGGCAGTGCAGTGTCTTCATAGGAACGGTGCGCCAACGCCTCATCAACAAACAGATGTCGCGGCACACTCCGAATGGCCTCTAGCACCTCGAACCGGGTAATGCCTTGATCCATTAACCGCTGAATCAAACGCTCTCGCGTTCGCTGCGAGGTCATGCCGATCCCCATTCGACTCACGCGCTGTCACCGCCTTGCACAATCAGCGCCACCGCGTAACTCGCGATACCTTCGCTGCGACCCTCAAAACCAAGGCGTTCCGTGGTCGTTGCTTTGACATTGACAGCTCCGACATCCACCCCAAGATCTGACGCGATATGCACTTGCATCGACCCAATATGCTCACTCAGGCGCGGCGCCTGCGCGACAACAGTGATATCCACGTTGCCCACCGACCACCCTTGTTGCGCCAGCTTGCTGACAACGGTTTGCAACAACACCCGGCTATCCACGCCTCGAAATTGCTCATCCGTGTCGGGGAAATGATGGCCGATATCCCCCAGCCCAGCGGCTCCTAACAATGCGTCGCACAGCGCATGCAGCACCACATCGCCGTCTGAGTGCGCGATCAAGCCAAAATCGCACTCGATAGTGGTTCCACCGAGCACGATCTGGTTGCCTTGCCCGCAAGCATGCACGTCGTAACCATGGCCTATTCGCATTGTCATACTCAGCGATCCTCGGCTTCTGTGAGAAACACGTCGGCAAAAACCAGATCAGCCTCCACCGTCACCTTAATGTTACTCGACGCACCCTCAACAATGTGGACAGGCTGTCCCGCTCGCTCCATCGCCATGGCCTCGTCGGTCACTGAGACGCCCTGCTCAATACAGTGCCGCAGCGCATCTCTGAGCGACAGCAATGGAAACAGCTGCGGTGTTTGTGCACGCCATAGTATTGATCGATCCACTGTCTTCTCTATCACTCCCTGAGCATTAACCTGCTTCAGTGTATCGGCAACAGGCTCGGCAAGGATCACGCCCTCTCCCGTAACACGCGCCCTGTCGATTAGCGCCGCTAAGGCATCACCCCTGAGACAAGGTCGAGCTGCATCGTGAACCAGCGCCCAGTCACCTTCGGCGATCTGATCTTCAAGGGCATCAAGGCCCGCCAAAACAGAGTGTGCCCGGGTGACTCCCCCCGGCGAGGTTTGCACGCGCTCATCGGAGAGGCTGGCAATGGTGTCAGCGCGTGGATCAGCGGGATCCATGGCAACGACAACGCCACAAATATCGCGCGATTGCAGCAGCGCTCGCAAGGTATGCTCCATCAAGGGCGCTCCCGCCACCTCGCGATATTGCTTTGGGATATCGCCTCCGAGGCGCAGACCTGCGCCGGCGGCAGGCACCACTGCCCAAAGTCGCTTCACGGTGTGTCTGGCTCCTCTACAAATTGGTAATACACTTCACCTTCTTTGATCAGACCCAGATTTTCTCGTGCATTTTTTTCCACTGCCTCAGTCCCGGCTTGTAATGCAATCACTTCACGCGCTAACGCCTCGTTTCGCTCGGATAACTTGGTGTTCTCTGTCTCAGCTGCGGCTAACTCAGCGCTCAATCGATTGGCCTCAGCCAAGCCTCCCTCCGCGAACCACAAACGGTACTGCAAGAGCACAAACAGCCCCAACAATGCACCAATCAGCCAACGCATCATGCGCGCTTCAGAATATCTCGACCCGGATAGGGCGCGGTCAATCCCAACTCGGCCTCGATGCGCAACAACCGGTTGTACTTAGCCACTCGATCCGAGCGACACAATGAGCCGGTTTTAATCTGGCCTGCGCCAGTACCCACCGCCAAATCTGCGATGGTAGCGTCCTCAGTTTCACCGGACCGGTGAGAGATCACAGCGGTGTAGCCGGCCGCCTTGGCCATTGCAATCGCCGCTAAAGTCTCACTCAGCGTGCCAATCTGATTAAATTTAATGAGAATCGAATTCGCGACGCCCTCGTCGATACCCCGCTTGAGTATCTGCGTATTCGTCACGAAGAGGTCATCGCCGACGAGCTGGGTCTTCGCACCGAGTTTCTCTGTGAGGATAGACCAACCCGCCCAATCGGATTCATCCAGGCCGTCCTCAATCGAAACAATCGGATGCTGATCGACCAAAGACGCCAAGTAGTCTGCAAATTCAGCACTGCTGAAATCGCGGCCATCACCCTGCAGGTGATAGCGACCGTCTCGATAAAACTCGGAGGCCGCGCAGTCGAGCGCCAGCGTGATGTCCTCACCCAGCCGATAGCCGGCGCGCTCTACTGCCTCGGCAATGACGTCAAGCGCGGCTGCGTTAGACGCTAAATTGGGGGCGAAACCCCCTTCATCCCCCACCGAGGTCGCCAGTCCCCTGCTCGACAGCACTTGCTTTAAATGATGGAAGATCTCTGCGCCGATGCGCAGTGCCTCGGCAAAATTATGAGCGGACACTGGCTGGATCATGAATTCTTGAATATCCACATTGTTATCGGCGTGCTCACCGCCGTTGAGTATGTTCATCATCGGTACCGGCATCGTCAGCGCCGTGCAGTGCGCCAGCTGCGCAATATGTTGATAAAGCGGTTGCCTGAGCGACTGGGCTGCCGCCTTGGCGGTCGCCAGAGACACCGCCAATATCGCATTAGCACCAAACTGGGCTTTGTTGTCAGTGCCATCAGCCTCAATCATCCGCTGGTCAATGGCCTCTTGATCACTCGCATCATGGCCGAGCAACAGGCTACGAATCGCGCCGTTCACATGCCCAACTGCAGTAAGGACGCCTTTACCGAGATATCGCTTGGGGTCAGCGTCTCGCAGCTCTAGTGCCTCGCGGGTGCCGGTGCTCGCGCCCGATGGCGCACACGCGCTGCCGACGGTCTCGTCATCCAATGTGACCTCAGCCATGACGGTTGGATTCCCGCGAGAATCCAATACCTCAAAGGCACGCACATCGACGATCTCACTCACACTGCCACTCCCATCTCAAAAAATGATTTAACGAATACTGATATTAGGCTGTGATTTGACGAGGTCATCAATCGCCTTCACTTGGTCCAGAAAAGGTTCAAGTTGATCTAGCGGCAGTGCGCTGGGACCGTCGCACAGTGCCTTGTCAGGGTCTGGATGCGCCTCGAGAAATAAACCTGCAACACCTACTGCGACACCCGCCTTAGCGAGACTCAGCACTTGTTCGCGACGGCCACCTGAGGCCGCATCGCCCGCATTGCGGCGCTGTAACGAATGCGTGACGTCAAAGATTAGCGGACACCCTTGGGTCGCCTCGCGCATGACCTCAAAGCCCAGCATATCGACCACTAAATTGTCGTAGCCAAAGTTACTGCCCCGTTCGCAGACCATCAGGCGCTCGTTACCGCACTCACGAAACTTGGCAACGATGTTACCCATCTGCTCGGGACTCAGAAATTGCGGCTTTTTAATATTGATCACCGCGCCTGTGCGCGCCATCGCTTCCACCAAATCTGTTTGGCGCGCCAAAAAGGCGGGTAATTGCAATATATCGCAAACCTCGGCGACGGGAGCGGCCTGCTCAGGCTCGTGGAGATCGGTCAGCACTGGCACGCCAAAGGTCGCCTTGACCTCAGCCAGTAACGCCAAGCCCTCTTGCAATCCCGGGCCTCGAAACGAGTGGATAGAAGAACGATTCGCTTTATCAAAAGACGCTTTAAAAACGTAGGGCAGACCAAGGTTTTGACATACGCGTACAAACGCCTCCGCCACTGTCAAAGCCAGGTCACGACTCTCCAGAACATTCACACCA
>CAJWWJ010000051.1 GCA_913048575.1 uncultured Halieaceae bacterium | reverse complement strand
TACTCCTGCAGATCCGAGAGGCTCAGGCGATGGGACTCCCCTTTGTGTACCTGGGGTACTGGATAGACGGCTGTCGTAAGATGTCTTACAAAGCAAACTATGCGCCACTTGAATTATTCGTCGACGGACAGTGGCAACAACAGAAGACTGAGCAGCAAAGTGGCCCTAGCACAGACGCCATCATTGACCTGTTAGCCCCCGGCAACCCCCATCATGGACTCGACGAAGGATAAGAGGCGCTTTCCACGCACCTCACTTTTCGATACAGTGCCGCCCACCTCATAAACAAAGGCTACGCCTTGATGGCAAAAGAAGACCAGATCGAAATGGAAGGGGAGATTGTCGATACCCTGCCCAATACGACGTTCCGAGTTAAATTGGAGAACGGGCACCTTGTGACGGCGCACATCTCAGGGAAAATGCGAAAGAACTACATTCGCATCCTGACAGGCGACAAAGTCAGAGTTGAGCTCACACCTTACGATCTCACGAAAGGTCGCATCACCTACCGCGAGCGGTGAGTGGGGCGCAGCGAAGGAGCTGCGCGCTACCCTCACGCCTCCACCGGCTCCTCTGCATCGACTAACGCCGCGACCACCAAAGCGGAGTGGTCTTCGTTGACCGTAACGCTTGCAGAACCGCCTTTTGCCAGCGAGCCAAATAACACCATATCGGCCAATGGTTTTTTGATGTGTTCTTGTATAACCCGCTCCAAAGGGCGAGCGCCCATCGTCGCATCGTAGCCTTTTTCAACTAACCACAGTCTCGCCTCTTCGTCGACCTCTACCGATACCTGACGTTCATCAAGCTGGCTTTGCAGTTCGATCAAAAACTTATCCACGACGGTTAAAATGACCTCTTCGCTGAGCGGGCCGAACGGCACGATCGCATCCAGTCTATTTCTAAATTCCGGGGTAAAAGTTCGATTGATCGCCTCGATCGAGTCAGTCGAGTTGTCTTGTATGGAAAAACCAATCGATCGACGACTCACGTTTTCTGCACCCGCATTGGTCGTCATGACCACAATGACATTGCGGAAATCTGTCTTGCGTCCATTGTTATCGGTGAGCGTTCCGTGATCCATCACCTGCAGTAACAGATTAAAGACCTCCGGATGCGCTTTTTCGATTTCGTCGAGCAACACCACGCTGTGGGGATGCTTAGTCACTTGGTCGGTCAGCAGCCCGCCTTGGTCATAACCGACGTAACCCGGCGGCGCACCAATCAAGCGCGACACCGTGTGCCGTTCCATGTATTCCGACATATCGAACCGCAACAGCTCTAAGCCCATTTGCAGTGCCAACTGCCGAGTCAGCTCTGTCTTTCCAACACCAGTGGGACCTGCTAACAGAAACGAACCTATCGGCTTCTGGCCCGCACGCAATCCCGCCCGGGCCAGTTTAATGGCGCTCACCATCTGAGAAACGGCGGCGTCCTGACCAAATACGGTCATCTTAAGGTTAGCCTCTAATTTACTGAGCAAGGTTTTGTCGTCGCTGCTCACCGTCTTGGGTGGTATGCGCGCTATTTTCGCCACCACGGCTTCAATATCGCCAGGACCCAATATCTTTTTTCGCTTACTCGGAGACTGCAATTGCTGAAACGCGCCTGCCTCATCAATCACATCAATCGCCTTGTCTGGCAGAAACCGATCTGTGATGTATCGAGCGGCCATCTCGGACGCCACTTTCAATGCCTTATCGGTATAGCGAAGCTTGTGGTGCGCCTCAAAACGCGACTTGAGTCCCTTGAGAATCTTATAGGCATCCTCAACGGACGGCTCGAGCACGTCTACTTTCTGGAAGCGACGACTCAGTGCCTTGTCCTTATCGAAAATGCCCCGATACTCGGCATAGGTCGTAGAGCCAACGCAGCGCATCTTGCCTGAACCGAGCAGTGGCTTCAGGAGATTGCTGGCGTCCATCACACCGCCAGAGGCCGCTCCGGCACCGATGATGGTGTGAATCTCGTCAATGAAAAGAATGGCGTGATCGTTCTCGGCTAAATTAGCCAGCAATCCCTTTAACCGCTTCTCAAAGTCACCTCGATACTTCGTGCCCGCCAGTAGCGCACCGAGATCGAGAGAATAAACAACCGCCTCTTGCAGTGTCTCTGGCACCTCGCCGTCAACGATCATTTTCGCCAGCCCCTCAGCAATCGCTGTTTTCCCGACGCCTGATTCTCCAACCAGCAGCGGATTGTTCTTGCGCCTTCGGGCCAATATCTGAGCCACACGCTCAACCTCGCGCAGCCGGCCGATTAATGGGTCAATCTTACCCGCCTCGGCTTCGACATTGAGATTTGTGGCATAGGCATCAAGTGGCCGCTTTTCAGCAGCCTCTTCGCCACCGTCTGCCTCACCAGTGAATTCTTCTTGACCGCCCAGCTCTTCCCCATCCTTGCCAACGCCATGAGTGATGAAATTCACAATGTCGAGGCGCGAGATATTTTGAGTTTTGAGGAAGTACACCGCCTGTGATTCTTGTTCAGAGAAAATGGCGACCAACAGATTGGCTCCAGTGACCTCCTGCTTACCCGAGCTTTGCACGTGAAATACGGCACGTTGCAGCACACGTTGAAACCCCAAAGTGGGCTGCGTGTCGCGGCCGTCATCGCTGTCGGTTAGCAGCGGCGTCGTAGAGTCAATAAATTCCACCAACTCACCGCGCAATTCATCCATATTGACCTGACATGCATTCAATACGGCTATCGCCGCAGCATCATCCAGTAATGCCAGCAACAGATGCTCGACGGTAATGAACTCATGGCGTCGAGCTCGAGCCATTCTGAAGGTTTCATTAAGTGTATTTTCAAGTTCTTTGCTGAGCATTTAGCTATCCTCATCATCGGCAGAGGGTTCTACTTCACACAATAATGGATGACCGTTATCGCGAGCAGATTGGTTGACTTGGGAGGCTTTGGTTTCAGCAATATCTTGGGGGTAGATACCACAGACGCCCTTACCTTGCGTGTGCACCGCGAGCATCACCTGAGTCGCCTGCTCGCGGTTCATCGTAAAAAACGTTTCTAGTACTTCGACAACAAACTCCATCGGGGTGTAGTCGTCATTCAGTAAGATAACGCGGTAAAGAGAGGGACGCTTGAGCTTGGGTTTCGCGGGCGCAACCGCCAACCCACCATCGTCATCAAGGTCGCTGTCATCGGGCTTCGCCGCGCTGACGACCCGCTTTACTACCGACATCTCTCTCCACCTCCGGTTCCTCATGACCTCAGTATAATCCACCCTCCGGCAAATAAAGCGGTTTCACGACAGATCCGCCCTAATTTATTCTTCGCCGCAATCTGGACAATACAACAGACAAAAAAAAGCCCGCAAGCAGCGGGCTCGCGATCGACGAAACCCTCACATATGAGCGATAACGCTGTCTCCAAAAGCAGAACATGACACCAATGTGGCCCCGTCCATCAGACGTTCAAAATCGTAAGTCACGGTTTTGGCTTGGATCGCACCATTCATGCCATCGATGATTAAATCAGCCGCCTCGTTCCAGCCCAGATGTCGCAGCATCATTTCAGCAGAGAGAATGAGCGAACCTGGATTCACTTTATCCTGCCCGGCATATTTGGGTGCTGTGCCGTGAGTTGCCTCAAACAAGGCAACGGTATCCGACAGGTTCGCACCCGGTGCAATACCGATTCCGCCCACTTGGGCTGCGAGCGCATCGGAGAGGTAATCACCATTTAAGTTGAGCGTGGCAACCACACTGTAGTCACGTGGGCGAGTCAGCACTTGCTGCAACATCGCGTCGGCAATCACATCTTTTATAACAATATCGTTACCGGTTCGCGGATTCTTGATGCTGACCCAAGGGCCTCCATCGAGCAATTCACCACCAAACTCCTTTTGCGCTAATTCGTATCCCCAATCGCGGAAGGCGCCCTCGGTGAATTTCATAATATTCCCCTTATGCACCAACGTCACCGAGGGGAGATCTTGCTCAATAGCATACTGAATAGCCTTACGAACCAACCGCTGGGTACCCTCCTCTGATACGGGTTTGATGCCAATACCCACATTTTCAGGGAAGCGGATTTTAGTAGCGCCCATCTCGCCGATAATAAAATCGACAACTTTTTGCGCTTCAGGCGTGCCCGCCTGATATTCAATGCCCGCATAGATATCTTCAGAGTTCTCTCTGAAGATCACCATATTGCAATCTCCAGGCTTCTTGACCGGAGACGGTACGCCTTCGAACCAGCGCACTGGCCGGAGGCAAGTGTAGAGATCGAGCTCTTGCCGCAACGCAACATTAAGCGAGCGGAACCCTCCCCCCACCGGGGTCGTCAGCGGCCCTTTAATGGCAACGCTATAGGTTTTAATCGCATTCAGCGTCTCTTCTGGAAACCAATCACCGTCATACAGCTCGGCCGCCTTCTCACCGGTATAAATTTCCATCCAAGAAATCTTCTTAGCCCCGTCGTAAGCCTTTGCGACGGCCGCATCCACGACTGAGATCATCACGGGAGAGATGTCCACACCAATACCATCTCCCTCAATGTAGGGGATGATGGGGTTACTGGGAACGTCGATGCTGTTGTCGTCATTGACGACAATCATCTCTCCGGTGTCAGGTATTGTGATGTGCTGATAGGCCATGCTGAAAATCCCCCAAAATAAAAAAACGGCTTCCCTCGCAAGCGATGGGACCACGTCATTGCTCCCTGCAACAATACAGATCGGACCAGACGCGGGTTATGCGATCATTTTAACACCAAATGAGGCAGACTAGGCACATGGCGTCTCTTATTGTGTTCAATAAACCCTTTCAAGTCCTCAGCCAATTCACTGATCGCGATCGACCCCAAGCCCCACGAAGCACTCTGGCCGATTTCCTAGATGCCCCTCGGTTTCGTGCGGCGGGCAGATTAGATTACGACTCTGAAGGGCTACTCTTACTCACGGCGGATGGTCATTTACAGCAGCAAATCGCGCACCCTCAGCACCGCCAATGGAAAACCTATTGGGTTCAGGTCGAAGGCAATATCGATCAGACAGCCTGCGATGCGCTGGCCAAGGGCGTGCTTTTACGTGATGGAATCACCCAATCTGCGCGCGCTCAGTTAATCGGGGAGCCTGAAGTGTGGCCGCGCTATCCGCCAATCCGCAAGCGCAAAACCGTGAGTGACTCCTGGCTCCAGATATCGATCACCGAAGGGCGCAATCGCCAAGTGCGCCGGATGACCGCTGCGGTCGGCTTTCCCACGCTGCGATTGATTCGGACCGCTATTGGGCCCTGGCAGATCGATGGGTTGAAGCCCGGAGAGCACCGCTTTGCGTCGACCGATGATTTCAAGCGTTGACCCAGCGCACGCCTGCCATCATCCTTCGATCCCACCGCCACTTGCTAGGAACCCACAAACATCGTGAACAGCCCCCCTCAAACCGCTCAACAAACCGTCATAGTCGGGATGTCAGGTGGCGTCGACTCGTCGGTCGCAGCGCTGCTGTTGCTCGAGGCAGGCTATCGCGTTGAAGGGTTGTTCATGAAAAATTGGGAAGAGGATGACGGCACCGAATACTGTACCGCCAAGGCGGATCTAGCAGATGCCGAAGCCGTAGCGCAGACACTCGACATTCCGCTGCACAGTGCTAATTTTGCTGCCGAATATTGGGACAGTGTTTTTGCCCACTTTCTCAAGGAGTACGAGGCCGGCCGCACGCCAAACCCTGACATCTTGTGTAACCGAGAAATTAAATTCCGCGCCTTTCTCGACTATGCGACCTACTTGGGCGCCGACCTGATCGCAACGGGCCATTATGTTCGATCGCGCGCCTATGAGGGAACAACCCAGTTGCTAAAGGGTACCGATAACAATAAGGACCAGAGCTACTTCCTCCATCAAGTGGACCATCGTGCGCTTGAGCGAACGCTATTTCCGGTTGGTGAAGTCACGAAGGATGTCGTGCGAGCCAAGGCCGAGTCAGCAGGGTTCACTAATGCGCGTAAAAAAGACAGCACGGGGATCTGTTTTATCGGGGAGCGGCGCTTCACCGATTTTCTCGGTCAATATCTCCCTGCACAGCCCGGGCCAATTTGCGCAAGCGATGGCGAACTGCTTGGCGAGCATCAGGGCTTGATGTATCACACCATAGGCCAACGTCAGGGTCTCGGTATTGGCGGACTATCGGCCCATCCGGAGGCACCGTGGTACGTGGTGGAAAAACAGCTGGCGACAAACACGTTAGTTGTGGCGCAGGGTAACCATCACCCCGCGTTGTTCCGCGACAAACTGATCGCCGCTGAGGTGATATGGATCAACGGTGAGGCTCCGGCGATGCCGCTCTCCTGCCATGCCAAAATTCGCTACCGCCAACCCGACCAGGCCTGTGTCATCAGTCAGCAAGATGACAAATTCATCGTGTCTTTTGAGACACCACAGCGCGCAGTCACACCAGGCCAGTCAGTCGTCTTTTATGAGGGGGAGGTCTGCCTCGGCGGTGGTGTGATCGAGACCGCACTATGACTGAGCGCACCGTGATAGAGCAGCGCACCCTCGCCCTAGCGGGTGTGGCCCAGGCGGCACGCATCGTCGACCTGGCCGCCAAAACGGGTAGCTGGCCAACGCCTTTCGTAGAAACCTCTATTCACTCATTGTTTTGTTTCGAGCCGGAGGCCGTCGACGCGGTTTTTGGTACCCCACAGGGTATTCGCCTGGGCTTAGAGCAATTATCGGCCACTTTGAGTTTGTCGCCGGACGAGTCTGCCGCACAGACGCTTCGCTACACGCTGGCAATGCTGCAGCTCGAGAAGCGATTTGCTAAACGCGACGACCTGCTGAGCATCGTTCACACTAGGCTCAAACACGCCGCCTACAGCGCAGATAATTTTTCTAGTAATATCAACACTATAAGCTCTAATATTGCTGCAATTTATCAGGATACACTCAGCACACTGCCTTACCGAATTAAAGTCACCGGCAGCGCACAGCACCTTAATAGCCCTCACGTAGCAGACCTGGTTCGCGCACTGCTACTGTGTGGTGTGCGCGCCGCATTCCTTTGGCGGCAGCTCGGCGGATCACGATTTAAGCTCATGCTAAGCCGCGGCGAGATCAGAGACACCGCCGCCCGGCTCGCTCGGGATGTCAGCACACCCCATTGACGAACTCCAGTAGGGCAAGCGAGCGGCGCGCCATGTTAAACTGGTCGTTCCCGACTGCTGAGCAGATGCCATGACCCCCTCCCCACTGACTGCCCTATCCCCTCTCGATGGTCGATACTGCAACAAAGTGGACTCACTTCGCGGTATTTTCAGCGAATACGGCTTGATCTATCGGCGCGTTGCGGTAGAAGTCGCCTGGCTGAATCAACTTGCCGCTTGCCCAGCGATACCAGAAGTGCCTCCCTTTAGCGATGAGGCAAGCGCTTTCCTCGGCGGATTAGTCAGTGGCTTTTCGGAGACTGACGCGCAGCGAATTAAGGCAATCGAGGCGACCACAAATCATGACGTCAAAGCGGTCGAATACTTCTTGAAGGAATCGATTGCCGACAATGAAGAACTCTCGGCCGCCTCTGAGTTTATCCATTTTGCCTGCACCAGCGAGGACATCAACAATCTCGCCCATGCCCTGATGATTAAAGACGGGCATCAGGCGATGAAAGCGGCTTACGACGAAGTTACCTCAGTCCTAATGCAGCTCGCGAGGGAATTCGCGGCGCAACCGATGCTTTCACGCACCCACGGCCAAGCAGCCACGCCAACGACGCTAGGTAAAGAATTCGCCAACGTAGTAGCGCGTCTTAATCGGCAGCGAGACATCGTGAATGCACTGCAGCCGCTGGGCAAACTCAATGGCGCCGTCGGCAATTACAACGCCCACAGTGTCGCCTACCCAGAAATAGATTGGCAGGCGATCTCTCAGCAATTCGTGACGTCCCTAGGTTTGGAGTGGAATCCCTATACGACCCAGATCGAGCCTCATGATTATATGGCGGAGTACTTTGACGGATTGGCGCGTAGCAACCAAATTCTTGTCGATTTTGCTCGTGATATTTGGTCCTACATTTCGCTGGGGTACTTCAAACAAAAAGTGATCGAGGGCGAAGTGGGCTCCTCAACGATGCCGCATAAGGTGAATCCCATTGACTTCGAGAACGCCGAAGGCAATTTTGGGCTCTCGAACGCGCTACTGACCTATCTAGCGCAGAAGTTACCCGTTAGCCGATGGCAGCGGGACCTGACGGACAGCACGGTACTGAGGAACATGGGCGTTGCCGTGGGTTACTCGCTACTGGCTTTGCAATCGTTACAAAAGGGCATGAGCAAACTCGAGGTTGCCAGTGCACCGATGCTGGCAGATCTTGATGTCGCCTGGGAAGTCCTCGGCGAGGCAGTTCAGACCGTCATGCGGCGTTACGGCGTGCCAGAACCCTATGAGAAACTGAAAGCCCTTACGCGAGGTCGACGCCTTGACGCTAACGCGTTACGAGAATTTATCCAATCCCTCGACATACCAGACGACGCAAAGGATCGACTCGCCGCCCTCACGCCTCAAACCTATACGGGCTATGCCGCTGATCTTGCCTCCAAAATTAGCGATTAGGCAAGCCGACCACCCAGATGAAACTGCCCATTTCAGCGCAACAGTTTCTCGCAGAGTATTGGCAGCAAAAACCCTTGTATTTGCCGCAGGCAATACCTGGTTTTCGGTCCCCTATCACCCCAGATGAACTCGCGGGATTCGCCCTAGACGCAGACATCGAAAGCCGACTGATCTGGCAAGACAAGGGGATCTGGGGCCAGGCTAATGGCCCCTTTATCGACACCAGCTTTCAGCGTCAGGACTTGTGGACCTTGCTAGTCCAACAGATGGATCGCTGGCATCCGGCGATCCATCAGCTGCGCCTCAGTCTCTCTTTTTTACCCAACTGGCGCTTTGATGACGTGATGGTGAGCTATGCGGTGGAAGGCGCCGGCGTGGGACCGCACTTCGATCGTTACGACGTGTTCTTGCTGCAAGGGTTGGGTCAACGTGAATGGCGCTTGGGTCCCGTGTGCGACGACGACACCCCGCAGCTTGGCGGCAATGGCCTCAATCTCATTCCGGAATTCGAACCGGAGGCCACATTTTTATTGAACCCAGGCGATGCACTGTATGTGCCGCCGGGAATTGCCCACTGGGGGATTGCTCGTAGCGCTAATATGACCTTTTCGGTTGGTCTTCGGGCGCCTCCCATCGCTGCACTGTTAGCGCGTCGCACTGACAATGTACTAGAGCGCCTTTCCAGCACACTACTGTTAGAGGACGGCGCCACCGCCGTGCTCAACAGTAGACCGGGGGAAATCACCGCGGCGCACCTCGCCAATGCGAGAGACGCTGTCGCCAATGCGATAGACGCACTTGACGATGGCCGGTGGCTGGGTGAAATACTGACCGAGCAAACTGATTCGATGGCAGACAGCACGGTGCGTTTCGCGACGCCCTCGCACACCGGGAAGGTGAGACTGTCTGCAGACACCCGATTGGCGTGGCGGGAGCACAACGATACTCTCGACGTTTTTATTGATGGCGACTGCATCGACGTGTCCTCGTATGCACTGCCCTACCTAATGGCGCTCTGTAGCGGCGATACAATAGAGCAGCAAGCCCTCGAAAATGCCTGCCCGACCCTCAGTGAGGCGCTGTCCGAATGTCAGGCACTGGTCGCCGACCCCGAGGACTAAAGCTGACTGCCGGGGCAGTGATGCCGGCCCGGCTCAGGAGAACATCTGCACGGCGGCATGAATCCCAGATCAGCCGGGCTGCCGAGACAGTGCCAAGATACTCTGTGCAGCGGCTAGCGGTGTCGTTTTTGCCTCTCTCACCTCAGCTTCGACATCGGCCATTGCTGACTGTACCGAAGGATGACCCGAGACCGACGCGCGCAGGAGCTCGTCGATGAGCTGATGCATCCATGTTAAATTCTGATCGGCCCGCGCTTGCTCGAATGCTCCTTGAGCACGAGCCAGATCGGCATATTGAGCGATCATTTCCCAAATAGCTTCAAGCCCCAGGCCATTGAGTGCAGAGCATGTCATCACTTGTGGCTCCCAGAATCCGTCGTGACTCAGCAACGACATCGCCCCACGATAATGCTGCTGTGTGATGCGTGCCATTGACTCGCTGGCCCCATCGGCCTTGTTCACCACGATAGCATCGGCCAACTCAAGAATGCCTTTCTTAATGCCCTGCAACTCATCGCCACCTCCGGGCAGCATCAGTAACAGAAAAAAATCGACCATGCTGGCAACCTGATGCTCAGATTGCCCGACACCCACTGTCTCGACCAATATCACATCAAACCCCGCGGCCTCACATAACAACAACGATTCGCGGGTTTTGGCCGCCACCCCACCCAGCGCCCGACCCGCCGGTGAGGGCCGGATAAAAGCGGCTTCAGCACGAGACAGGGTTTCCATCCGGGTTTTGTCACCTAGAATCGAGCCACCCGCAACAGGAGAACTCGGATCGACCGCTAAAACGGCCAGTCGGTGGCCCTGCTCGATCACTTGGGAACCAAAAGCTTCAATGAACGTTGATTTGCCCACGCCGGGAACGCCGCTGATCCCGACCCGAATACTGCCTCCAGTATGAGGCAACAACGCGGTCAATAACTGCTGTGCCGACTGGCGATCTTCAACGCGTTGGCTCTCTACGAGCGTGATGGCTTTTGCCAATGCGCGACGATCACCCGAGAGAATGGCCTCAGCTGTTGGCGTTAATGGCATCGAGCACTTTTCTC
>CAJWWJ010000050.1 GCA_913048575.1 uncultured Halieaceae bacterium | reverse complement strand
GAATCTTCCGCAATACGAATGATGGGGGGCTCAGCCAGCATCGCGACCAGTTCATCGAGCACGCCCGTTTCGGTGCGCCAGCTGAGGTAGCGCTGATAATGTTCGGCACTCTCCCAATACTCAATAAAGAGTATCTTCGCGCCCCCATCCTCTAAGTACACGCGCAAATCCTGACATCCGTCAAAGGCCCGTGTGTCCGGTAAGATTGTGGTAAGAAAATCGAGAATCGGCTGGTATCCCGCCTCTCCAGTTTTTAAATCAACGCAAACCATGGTCATACGGAAGGCTCCTTTGCTTGATCGGAAAAAAGCTGGATCATTGCGGGCTCTGCAGTCTGTATCAGCAGTGCGCGCTTGCGAAGAAAACGAGTCAGCCCAGCGGCCCCCATTCGGGAACCGCCCATTCCTGAGTAACGGAAACTGTTTTTTTCAACATCGTTCACGATGCCTGTCAAAGAAGCGTCATTAATACTGACCGCCCCCACTTGCAAGCGTTCCGCAACGTCCAGCGCTGTTGTGACATCGGCGGAGAAGACCGCCGCCGACAGCCCAAACGTCGAATCATTGGCCAGTGCAATCGCCTGCTCGACATCCGCAAACGTTGCAATAGGAATGATGGGGCCAAACGTCTCCTCTTGCATGATCAACATATCGTGATCAACGTCGATCAACACAGTCGGCGGGTACCAAGTCCCCCCGGCGTGCACCGGGTCTCCCCCCAACAAGCAACGCGCTCCTTTCTGCAGCGCATCCTCTATTTGCGCCTGTATCGTTTCCACTTGTCTCGCAAAGATGAGTGGTGCAATGTCACCCGAACCATCCTCAGTGCAGGTTAACGATAACGCCTGACACTGACCGACCACCTCTTCAATAAACGCCTCCGCCACATCCTGATGGCAATAGACGCGCTCTAGTGACTGGCAGGCCTGTCCGGTCATACCGATAGCACTGCGAACGATCGCACGAGCAGCTAGCGGCAAATCAGCATCTGGCAAGATCAGCGCAGGATCTTTACCCCCTAGCTCTAAAAACGCCGGTATAAAGTTGGCCGCCGCTCGCTGACTGACATCACGACCGGTTGTCACACTCCCAGTGAAGCAGACTGCGTCAACCTGATCGATCATCGCTTTACCGGTGTCGGGACCCCCTGTGATGATGTGCAAAACACTTGCCAGCTCGGGCACCGTATCGAGTGCGCGCTGCAGCGGCTCGATAAATCGAGGCGTCACCTCTGAGGGTTTCAGCAGTACTGAACAGCCTGCAGACAACGCCGCAAGACTATCGATCATCGCCAATAGCAGCGGCACATTCCAAGGGCTGATTACCGCGACAACTTGATAGGGAATTAATCGGTGTTGATAGTGTACGGCAGGCACTTGCCCGGATTGTCCATCACCCGATAATTGATCAATAATTAGCGGGGCCCGCTCAGCCCACATGCGGATGAGTTCTACTGATTTGATTGCTTCAAATTGCGCAAAAGTAGACCGACCGGTATCGATCGCTAACGCTGCGGCGAGGGGTTCCACCTCCGTCATTACCGCATCTGCAAAGCGGTTGAGGCACTGCGCTCGAGCGGTCGCGCCCAGTGCAAACCAGCTGGATTGCGCCACACGCAACGCCTCGACGATTGGCGCAATCTCGGCTGCCGGTACGATTGGCATGTCGTAATCACACTCGCCCGTTCTAGGATTACGGACAGGCAGTAAGGTTGCTGCAGCCATCAAGGTGTCTCCGCCAAAGCTGTCTTGCCAAAATGTTCGGGTAGCCCTGCAGAGGCGGTAAAACCAAACCACTCTTCCTCAGGTAGTAAGGTGGCTACTTGGTGGCGAACGGCCAGTAACGCTTCCAGATCTATGCCTGTCTCATGACCCATCGATTCCAACATAAAGACGAGATCTTCCGTCACAATGTTGCCGCTCGCCCCCGGCGCAAAGGGGCATCCCCCCAAACCGCCTAAAGAACTGTCGAGGGTGGTAATGCCCAACTCAATCGCTCGCAACGCGTTCGCCAACCCCTGACCTCGGGTGTTATGGAGATGAACTCCCGTCAGTCGCGCTTCACCGCATCGCTGCCAAATACCCGTCACTAATCGTTCGAGATGCGCGGGATTACCCATACCGGTTGTATCCGATAGACCCACCTCGGCGACACCCAGATCCAGCACTCGGGCCGCCATCTCGATCACGAAGTGCTCTTCGACTAGACCCTCAATGGTGCAGCCAAACGCGGTCGATAATCCCACTTCAAAATAAGGACGTTCTGCGAGCGGCACTTGATCGACCAGTTTCTGACAGGCACTGATCTCGCTTAACATTTGCTTATGGTTACGACGCACGTTTTTCTGGCTATGCGTCTCGCTGAGTGACAGCGGAATAGAGATCTTATGCGCTCCAGCCTCGATGGCTGCCTCACAGCCCCGAACATTGGGCACCAATACCGCCACAACAAGGTTTTCAAAACGCCGGGCACCAGCCACAACAACCGCGGTATCCGCCATCTGCGGCAAAACCGTTGGCGAGACAAAAGAGCCCACCTCGATTTCCCGAACGCCCGCTCGGTATTCGGTCTCTATCCAAGTCATCTTGTCCGCTGTCGACATGACCGTCTCGACGCTTTGTAGCCCATCTCGCGGGCCCACTTCGCTGATTGTAATGGGATTCATGACTGCTTTTTTTCCTCAGCTATCGACATGAACAACCACTTTGCCGGTATTGTCTCCTCGCATGAGGCGGCAAAATGCTTCGGGTGCCGAGGCCAACCCTTCATGTATTTCTTCATTGGCGACCAAGTCACCCGCTTCGGCCAGAGGGATAAATTCCTGCTCGAATGCCGCGCGTTGCGGCTCATAGTCATACACTACTAATCCACTAACAGTGGCACGCTTGGTAATCCAGAGCCCAGGATGCGGGCCCATCGTTTTATGATTGCCGTTGTAATCTTTAATCAACCCACAGAGTACGACGCGTCCGCCGATTGCAAGTTGTTGTGCAACCGTCGTGAGGGTCGGGTCACCCACCAGATCAAAATAAACGGAGACACCCTGTGGCGCGACGGCTGCCAATGCCTCGGCCAGATCTTGATCGACCCGGTCAATACAATGGTCGTAACCCAGTGTCTCAAGGGCAATCCGACGCTTGTCGGCTCCGCTTGTGATCGCAATCGTTGTCGCCCCTGCTCGTCTTGCTAATTGCGCTGCCATGGCGCCCACACCGCCTACCGCGGCCGGAATCACCACCACATCGCCCTCGTGGACATTGGCAATGGATACCATGCCCGCCCAAGCCGTTAATCCTGGCATACCCAATATCGACAATGTCAGTGACGGTCGGCTCAACGCTTGAGGGATTTGTGACAAGCCCTCCGCCGGCTGATCGCAGAACTGTTGCCAACCACTATGACAACGCACCAGCATTCCGACAGGCCATTTCTGATCATCGCTCTCGATAATTCTGGCCACCACTTCACCTGGCACGACATCGCCGGTATCAATCCCATGGCCCAGATGATTGCCGGCAATGACCGAGCGGATGTAAGGATCGAGTGAAAGAAACAGGGTTTGACAGCGAATCATTCCCGCTGCACGTGGTCCGAGTGAGCGGACTTCGAAGGCAAAGTTGTCCGGACTAGGCACCCCATCAGGGCGTTGCGTTAATATGACACTCTCGTTGTCTCGATTTTCTGTCATCTGGTCACCTAAGCACCTTGGCAGCTAAAACAGCTTAATGATATAACATCATAACAAATCATCCGGAGATGCAGTAATGACGGGGGTCGAGGAGACGCATGCACAGTGCGCTCCACTAAAAGGTATCAAAGTCATCGAATTCACCCATATGGTGATGGGACCCACCGCGGGTTTGATTCTGGGGGACTTAGGTGCAGATGTCATTAAAGTCGAACCGCTGAACGGCGACAACACGCGCCGTTTGCAGGGTTCTGGAGCAGGTTATTTCCCAATGTATAACCGCAACAAGCGCTCTATCGCTCTCGATCTCAAACATCCGGAAGGTCGTAAAGTGGCGCTTGATCTTATTCATTCGGCGGACATTGTGTTGGAAAACTTCCGGCCGGGCACCATGGCCAATTTAGGATTGGACTACGACACTCTTAAGACCAGCCACCCTGAGCTCATCTATTGCTCACTCAAAGGTTTCCTCTCGGGCCCGTACGAACATCGCGTAGCCCTCGATGAGGTGACCCAAATGATGGGTGGGCTTGCCTATATGACGGGTCTTCCTGATCAACCGATGCGGGCAGGCTCGTCTGTCATTGATATTACCGGCGGCATGTTCGGTGTCATCGCGATTCTCTCTGCCCTCCACCAACGGCAAGCTTCTGGAAGAGGCGTCCATGTGACCAGCGCGCTATTTGAGACCACCGCTTTTCTGGTTGGCCAGCATATGGCGCAGCAAGCCGTGAGCGGCGAAGCACCGCCACCGATGTCGGTGCGCCAGTCTGCATGGGCGATCTATGATATTTTCGATCTCGATTCAGGCGAGCGGGTTTTTGTCGGTATTGTCAGCGATACGCTGTGGCAACGATTCTGTGCTGAGTTTGCCTTAACCGACTGGGCCAACGACAACGATCTGGCTACCAATGCGGGTCGCGTGACAGCAAGAGACTCGCTCCTAGCTGATATCCGCACTTTATTTGCGCCAATGAGTTTGGCTGATCTCAGCGACCGGCTAGATCGCGCTGGCCTGCCCTTCTCGCCGATCAATCGCCCCGGCGATTTATTTGAAGATCCACACCTGAGTGCTTCCGATGGCCTAGTACCAGTACATCTTACCGAGGGCATCCATGCGGGTACAGCAACTCAATTACCCCGCTTGCCCATTGAGTTTGGCCAGACGAAATCTCCCCTACACCACGACATTCCCGCCACCGGCGAACATAACGGTGAGGTGCTGCAAGAGCTAGGCCTTAATGTCGAGCAGATTGCCGCCTTGATCGAGCGGGGCATACTGAATACTTAGCGCGGGTCGTTGAGATACACCCATGGGCGACGCAGCTGGTCACGATTTTCAAAATCTTCAATGAGATTCAGTGACTGTTCAGTCAGCCCAATCTCATCGAGACCTTCGATCAGCATTAAGCGCGCCATCGGGTCAATCTTAAAGACGTCTTTCTCGCCGCCCGCCTCACTCAAAATCGAGCAGGCCTGAAGATTCACGATTAATTGGTTTGCCTGAGGGTCAGTGCTAACCCAACGAGCCAGCCTCTGAATTCGATCGCGCTCCAGCTCAATTGTCAGCAACCCATTGCGCAAAGCGTTGTTACGGAAGATCGTCGCAAAAGAAGGCGCAATCACAACCTTAACGCCCCATTCCATCATGGCCCATACGGCGTGTTCTCGGGAGGATCCACAGCCAAAATTAAGACCGGTCAGCACAATGGAGGCGCCCTTATAGCTCGCCTGATTGAGCACGAAATCGGGATCAGCCACCCTCGCATCCGCGTTGCTATAACGCCATGGCGCAAACAATCCATCGGCAAGGCCTGAGCGCGACACCGTCCGCATCTCTCGTGACGGGATAATCGTGTCGGTATCGATATTATCCCGCAGAAGCGGTGCGGCGATACCGTGATGCAAAGTGAAAGGTGTCATGGGCTCAAATCGGCTAACAAATGCCCAGCACAGGCGCTCGCTACGACGCTCAGTGGACTGCCAAGATGCGTTCTGACACCCAAACCCTGACGCCCCTCAAAATTACGATTGGTAGTCGAAGCAACCCGCACACCCTCGCCAAGGCTCTCCCCCCCGGCAAAGAAACACATCGAGCAACCGGGCTCTCGCCACTCAAATCCGGCTTGACGAAAAACAGCATCAATCCCTTCCGCCTCCGCGGCTCGCTTGACGCCGCCGCTGCCAGGCACGCAAAGCGCCTTCACGCCTTGTGCCACACGATGTCCCGTCTGCGTTAAATAGTCAGCTACCTCGCGTAAATCTGACAGGCGGCTATTCGTGCAAGAACCAATAAAAGCGGCATCGAGCCGATAGTCTGACAGACGGTGTCCCGCCGCCACGCCCATATACGCCTGTGCCTGCTGCCAAGATACCGCCGTTGCCTCGTCCGGCGCCTCTCCGGCACGGGGGATTTCACCATCCCAGTCGATACAGTGCTGCGGGCTGGTGCCCCAAGTGAGTTGCGGTTTCAGGGACTCAATATCAATTTGATGCTCACAATCGAATCGGGCATCCGTATCACTTTGCAACGTTTGCCAATGACGGCAAGCCGCCTCCCACGCTGCGCCTTGGGGTGCAAACGGACGCCCCTCACAATAATCGATGACCTGCTCATCAGGAGCAATCAACCCCGTAAACGCGGAGAGTTCTGTCGCCATATTGCAGAGGGTGAGTCGTGACTCAATTGGCAGCGCTTTAATAGCGGGGCCTGCAAACTCAATGGCGTAACCCGCACCCCCCGACGCAGATAACGATCGGATCGTATAGAGAATAAGATCTTTGGCGGTGACATGCTTAGCCATGCGACCCACAAACTGAACACGCATCGTTTTCGGTCGGGTGACGCGAAGCGTGCTCGTTGCAAGGGCATGCTCTGCCTCTGTTGACCCCACCCCCCAGGCCAGCACGCCGAGCCCCCCCAAAGTGCAGGTATGACTATCAGGGCAAATTACTGACAAGCCGGGTAGGGCAATACCTAACTCTGGAGAGATCACATGGACGATGCCTTGATTAGGATCCTGAATGTCGAATAACTGAATGCCTGTCTCATGCGCGGCGCTTCGGGTGGCGACAATAAAATCGCGACCACTGGGCATCAATGTGTCATCGCTCCGTCCGGGTCGCGTATCGACAATATGGTCCATCGTGCAAAAAGCATGTTGCCGCTGCCGCACAGAACGGCCGTGCTCGAGCAAACTATTCAGTGCCACACTACCCGTTCGCTCATGAAGGAAAATACGATCGACGTACAGAAGGGATTGGCGCTCAGAAAGCGCTTCCACCTCATGCTCTTCCCAGAGCTTGTCAAACAGGGTCATTGCCACGATAAACTGATCAATCTCCCGAAAACAGCATGCTGTACTTTACTGACCAGCACTCATATCCAGACAACATAGACCTACTTGCCCGACTGAGGCAATACAGGTTGGCTCCATAAAAGCTCTAATGGTGTCCCGGACGGCAGGGTCACAATACCTCCACGCGAGGATTCATCCGCATCCTGATAGGACAGGGTCCAGGGTAATGCTTGTGTGATTCCTTCCGGATCCACGCTCAAACTTACCAATATCACACCGCCTCGCGTACCCAGTGCCGCTGGCACCGGCGTTGCCGCTGCGGGATATTGATCAATTTCAATACCGTAACCATCAGACATCGATATCAACGCCAACGGGTGTTCGGCTGTATTCGATAGCCCGTAAGCATCTGATAACACGCCGATACGATAGGGAATCGGACCCACCACCGGATTATCAAAGTGTTGCTTGAAAAACGCGACACTGGCTTCAATGTTGTGACTGCCCATTACCATAATAAAACTATGACCGACGGGTTCAGAGCTCGGTTGAGGTGCTAAAAATGACAAAGCCGGGTCGATCATATGAGTGAGATAAAAAAGCTCCTGGCTGGGGCCATAAACCTGCATGGCGAGAATGTTTTTCTGCTCGGTGAGAAAATCAGGGCCCTGCAAATGCGTAAATGCGGACCCAGACAAATTACTTCTGAGCTGCTCCGGATCCTTCACCAATAGCTCAATGGCACTCCACCCCAAGCGGCGCATGGGTTGATACCCTTGATCGGCGCCTTCAATGATACGAATCCCAACCTGTGGGCCCGACTTAGGTACCAACGTGACATAAGAGCGATTTGCCAATCTCGGCCGTTTAATGGCCTCCGCGAGCTCAGCCGATATCACCCCACGATCCGCGATCTGGTAACCCAGGTACGCTTCATACGCTTCTTGGGTGGCGGGCACATTTTGAACAAGCACCCAAACCATCAAAATTGACTTCAACATCGTAGCGACCTCATAGAGTGGGTTGATACACATCGAGCCTGCCGCCATCAGGTGCGGCGATGGCAAAGCTGAGCGTGCTCAGCACGCCGGGCAGTGCGCGCAAAGCGAGCGGGTGAATGATTTGATCAGACCATTGACTCGCCAATAACCCCTCATAACAGGCCTCAATATCATCAACCTGCAGACAGAGAGATCGTAAGCCTCGCCCACCATCAGGTGGAACCATTAGCCGCTCAATGGGGTGATGCAGGACCTCGACCAACTCGAGAGAGCCCTCCATACAGGCGTCTGGGTGCAAAATAGCGAGCTCGATGTCACCAGCATCTGCTGGCCGACGCTCCAATTGCAGCACCTTTGGCCCAGCACCGGGGAGTGGACCATGATGCTGGATAAAACGCTCGAAGTTTAGATGTTTCAAAAAGGCGACCGTCTGATCGACATTTCGTACCATCTGCGTGGCATTAAAAACATCACTCATACGATCGAATGCGACCGTTGGCAACGGTGGTTGCAGCCGCTCCATGACAGCCAGCACGATGCCATCTTCTTGAATATAAAGCCCCTCTTTGGTCTCGACATCGCCGAATTGCCACGCTACCGGATCAACCAAAGGCTGCCATCCATGGCATTGCAAAAAATCGTGAGACCAGTCGCTATCGACGGTCCGCATATTGATATCGAAAAGCCCCCCCGGAGTAGTGACAGCGCAGTCCACCGGGCGCAGCACTGGCACCTCCTGTGGCGTCGGTAGCAGCAATACCTCACAGGCATTGGAGGGCGGTATCCAGCGCATCGCCGGAGTCTCACTTGGTTCAACACCCCAAAATGCCAACGCCTCTGACATTAAATCGACCGTCAGCGAGTGCCAACCCAGTGCCGCGAAAAATCCGCCCAGCACTGGCGTGTGAGCAGTAGTGATCACCACGTGCGAAAACCCCTGCGATCGCATACGGATACCTCAGAGTCCAACCGATTTGCATCATACCGTGATCATGACGGGGAGTTCATAGCGGCTTAGCACCATATCGGGCCCACACTATCTGATGCCCTCGATCGGAGAATATGCTATTTATTAAGCTGATAGGTGATAAGGCACGCCAATTGTTGTGGCCTCTGCTACTCTTTTCGTTTGGCAAAACAGCTTTGATCCGGAGGCACAATATGAACGCAGTGGTATCCACTATCGAACAATTACTGCCCACGGAAATCATTCAGACGGATCCAGAACAAATCGCCCTCTACTCGCAAGACGTTTTTACGTTGGGCCCAAAGGTCTGCGCCGTCGTCACGCCGCGCAACATCGAAGAAGTTCAAGCGCTGGTGCGTGCGTGCCGGGAACGCGGTACGCCCATCGTGACGCGCGGTGGCGGAATGAGTTACACCAGCGGTTATCTCGCCACGGCGCCAGACAGTCTATTAGTGGACATCACCAGCATGAACGCCATTGTTGAGATCAATCTAGAGGATCGTTACGTTACCGTCGAAACCGGCTGTAGCTGGCAAGCGCTCTATGAAGCGCTGGCCCCTTTGGGTGTCCGCACACCCTATTGGGGGACGCTATCAGGGCGTTTTGCTACCGTAGGCGGTGGGCTCTCTCAAAACAGTATTTTTTGGGGAAGCGGCCAGCACGGCACGGCCGCTGACAATGTGCTGTCGCTGAGTGTGGTCACAGGCAAGGGGGAATTAATAGAAACTGGCTCAGCAAGCCAACGCCACGCCGCACCCTTTACCCGACATTTCGGCCCAGATCTCACAGGCTTATTTGCGAGTGATTGTGGCGCCTTGGGTATCAAAGTCAGAGCCACACTGCCGTTGGTCCCCCTGGCTGGTTCAAAAAGCTACACCAGCTTCGCTTTTGAAGCATCTGGACCCATGTTGCGCGCGATGGCGCAAATTTCTCGCGAGTCATTGACCACTGAATGCTTTGGCTTCGACCCCTACCTGCAAAAACAGCGCATGAAACGAGCCAGTCTTGCCGCCGATGCGCAACAGCTCTCTGGCGTTGTTAAAGCGGAGTCCAGTCTTGTTGGCAAGCTCAAACAAAGCGCGAAAATTGCACTATCAGGTCGTCGGTTTATGGATGACGTTGAGTGGGCCATGTTTACCATTAGTGAAGGACGTACAGACGAGGAAACCGCCTTTCAAGCCGAACGTATTCGCGAGATTTGCTCTGCAGAAGGGGGGACTGAGCTGCCCGACAGTATTCCGCGCATTCTTGCCGCCAATCCATTTGGCCCAGTCAATAATATGGTTGGCGCCGAAGGTGAGCGATGGTTGCCCGTGCATGGACTCGTCCCTCACTCTCGCGGCGAAGCAGTGCTGGCTGCCATCGAATCGGTCTATTCTGACCACCAATCACTATTAGCCCAGTTCAATATTGAGACCGGTTACCTGATAGCGGTTGTGAGCGAGCAAATTACGGTGTTAGAGCCGGTCTTTTTTTGGCCCGATGCATTGAATGCGCTGCATAAACATTCTCTCGAATCAGATCATCTGGCACGACTCCATCAGTTTGATTCGGTACCCAACGCGTGGGAGGCAGTGCAAAAAGTAAAAAGCGAGGTGATTGACGTGCTATCTCGGGAAGGTGCCAGCCACTTACAACTGGGGAAGGCCTACCATTATCAAGACGCGCTGAAGCCCGCCGCACGCGATTTAATCCTGGGCATCAAGGCTTCTCTTGACCCCGATGGCATCATGAATCCTGGCGTGCTGGGCTTATCCTGATAACAGCATCGCCATTCTCAGGCGCCTCATCGAGGGCCCATTGCGGTGATACCGGACAGCACACCCCTCATGGCATGTTATATTGTGACGCACAATAATAACGCTAGC
>CAJWWJ010000049.1 GCA_913048575.1 uncultured Halieaceae bacterium | reverse complement strand
GCAATTGCCACCGCCGGTGCAGAAGTCGCCTTTTGGCACGACCTGCAATGGCAGTAGAATTGTGAAACTGGTTCGCCATCGACGGTCCACGTGACACCACCGCAAACACATTGCCCTGTGAATCTCATTTTAATCAGCCTCCTGATGGTCTGCTTCGAGACAGCCGCTTTGTCTTCCCGGGCTCAGTAATGTGTAACTATTTTTCAATTGAGAATGTGATGGGTCGATTTGTCGAACTCTTCGCCCTCATAAATGGACATATCTGGCTCGTAATATGATTTGGTGCGCTCTACTGCGGCGCGCTCAGCTACTCGCTGGCACCAGTTCTGCAGCCTATCCAGGCCGTCCAGACTCACACCTGCCCAGCCATGCATTCGAACCCATGGATACACAGCCATATCAGCAACGGAGTACTCGCCCGCCAGATAATCGGCCGATGCCAACTGGCCTTCTAGTACCGAATATAATCGCAGGGTCTCACGCCTAAAGCGCTCTATAACCCAGGGAATCTTGTCTGGAACATAGCGGGAGAACGCGTTGGCCCCGCCTTGGGATGGTCCAATGCCGGACATCTGAAACATCAACCACTGAATCGTCAGCGCGCGCTGCGTTGCTGACTCCGGGAGAAACCGATTTGTCTTGTCAGCAAGGTAAATAAGAATTGCTCCTGAATCCCATAGGGTCAAACCCGTATCTGAATCGAAGATCGCCGGCACACGCGCGTTGGGGTTCACCACGGTATAAGCCGGTTTTTTCTGTTCGCCCTTTAACAACGCGATTTCTTGGGTCTCGTACGGCAGCCCGGTCTCTTCGAGCATGATCGCTACCTTCTGACAGTTTGGGCTCGGTGTGGTGTAGAGCTTGATCATAAACGTACTCCCGTGTTGAGTAGAACTAACTACGGCTATTGCTCAGAGGAAACTACCAGAAACATATTGTGGGGCTCGTGAAAGTACAGGCCGTACCCGAAATTGATAAGCAGGTGCTCGCCACGCACCACGGCACCCCAAGGCTGATACTACCACCCTGCCTCTGATGGGCGGAAATCGATTGGAAGCTCCGCATGGTTTCGTAATCCCACTGAACCTCCCCATCCTCAGCAGCAGAGGCGGTAAATCGCTTAGAACCTTGCAAACGCCAGCACAATCCCCGCAACGCAAACGCTCTTACATTTCCGAATATTTCGAGGCCCGCAACGAATTCCAGATGCCTCGCTTTCACCTTGAAGTTTCTAGACTAGAATTAGCAGTCTAATCTGTCGAGAATACAAGCAGAAGGTTGCCTGGCTCGTGAAAGTAGAGCCCGTAACCTGAATTGACAATAAGATGGCCCTCGTGAACCACTGGCCCGGCTCCACTGATACTACCCCCCCGGGCTTTAACGCCCGACAGGGTTTCGGTCTCACGGGCGGTGTCGAAAGACCAGACCACGGAGCCGTCTTTGGCAGAGTAAATCCTCAGGTAACCATCCAGATGACCGGCCACCACATGCCCGGGAAATGCAGTGACCGCGGCGGAAATTCCTGGATCGCAGTAGGGTCGCTCTGGTGGGCAGATATTGGGTTGAAGGTGCTGCCAGATTGTTTCGCCCGTGAGGCCGTTCAGCATATTCATGCCCGGTTGCGCTGGGCCTGAGTAGTCTGCGCCAATTGGCGCTTCACCGTAGTCGTTCACGGGAACGTAAACCCGGTCTCCTTCAGCGGCCATGCCAAAGTGGACACCGCCTTGTACCCCACCACGGCCGATGCGCCGAGACCATACAATTTTGCCTTCCCGATCTGGATCTAGGCCGAAAACCATACCGCTCTTCTGTCCTGCAACCAGGACGGCGCCGAGCTGTTTATCAGCTTCAATAAGTATCACACTGGCGCCAAAATCCATATCTGGCCCATGCTCATCTGGGCAGTTGGGATTACCCTCCATCATGCACGCTACGTTCCATGCATCCCGTTCCAAAGTCTGCTTAGACCATTTGCGTTTGCCGTCTTTAAGTCTAAATGCGTGAATTGCATCGCTGGCATTGTCTGCAGGTGAGGAGTAGTTCTCCCCTGTTCCCACATAGAGAACGCCTCGCTTCTCATCCACCAGCGGGCTGCTCCAGATCGGAGCACCGGAAGGCCCGTATACGGGTGTTCCAGCCTTTGTCTTGTGCTCTTGTAGTCTCGGCGGTTCGTCTATGGCCCAAGCGGTCCAAATTTCGTCGCCAAGCTGGGCGTCAAGCGCTATTACTTTGCCCCGGAAAGTGCAGCAAGGATAGCCAGGGTCCGCTGCAGGTATGACTTCCAAGGACGACACTGGCACGTAGAGCATTCCGTTGGATAAAGCGGGTGTGCCGGTGACAGTGGCACTTGGATGATCGTCAACGCGGATGCGCCAAATCTCCTTGCCCGTCAGTGCATCTAGGGCATACGCCTTGGCTAAAATATCACCAAAAAAAACCTTTGGCTGACCATCCACGCCATCGCTCAAAACGATCCCAGTGCGCACTTCAGCGGACGCTTGAAATCGCCATCGTTCGCAACCAGTATCAAGGTCTAGAGCCATTACAGTGCCGTCCTGGCTGCCAACGAATATACTGCCCCATCCTACCGCTGGCTGTGAGCGGGCCCTGCTCGCATCGGGGTAGGCGTACGCCCACTTCAACCTAAGTTTATCGATCTTGTCGGCCGATAATCCTGCGCTGACAGCATCAACATACCGAGAGGTGTCGTGGCCCCAATTGTTTTCAGGTGGCAAACTGCTTCGGTCGAACTCAGTCTTGTCGTTCGAGCAGCGCGGGGCATACCGTGGTGATCGGTCGTCCTGTTCGACCCCGAAGGTAAGGTAAGAAACGACCTGCTTTTTCTGGTCCTTGGACAGGTGCTGAGACTGAGCGGCCATAACGCCTTCGTCAAGAACCTGTTGTAGTGACCTCGGGCTCATCAGTTCGAGCCATTGCTGGTGAGGCGCCCTCGGTACTGAACCGTTGTGACAACCGAGACAATGAGACTTGAACAGAGCTGCGCCAGGCATTTCAGCACGGTTCAGCCCCTCAGTCCCCGCCAGAAATTCATCTACCGACTCCAGATTACTGCTCCCCAGGACATGTTCCTGAGCTGAGCCAGATAGTGTCACCAACAGTTGCGTAACAACGGCGACCACTGTGATCCAAAGACAACGACGCACTGCGACTGCTCCGATTCCTTTATTTATTCTCTCACTCCATCACCTAAGATTTATCGCCCGTTAAATCGCAGTCGACAGCGATTGTCTACTTGACCTCCTGAACATTTTGGAAAGCCTGCATGACATCCGGCGAAATATTTTTTTCACCTTTCTCGGCAGCATGCTGATCAACTTTTGCTTTTACTGCCGCTTCCAGCTCCCCACGGAAGAGCTTATTGTTTTCTCGCAACCAAGTTTCTGATGCCATACGTTGTTCATTCAGGCGATTGATTTTTGGAATTGCATAGCGTGCGATCAATTCGTAGGAGCGCCGGGTTTCAGCCCAATCAGCCCAGCGGGTTTCGAGGTGCAGGTAGCACCCAAATCCTCCGGATTGTTCTGTGAGCCGAGCCACTTGCGCTACATAGTCATCTGGTGTGCCGATAACAGCGAAACCCGTATCGATCATATAATCGACCGGGTCGACGCCAGGTGGAGGAGCAAGTGGTATCGCAGCCACTTCTGCCATGTAGTCGATCCACTGAGGAAGTCTCCACATGACGTTTTCACGGGCCTTCTCGCGGGTTTCGGCAACATGCACCGGCGCGACCAATCGCCAGTTGGCGCGATCCATGGTATTACCATGCTGAGCAGCCGTCTCCTCGGCAATGGCCCAGTTTGATGCCAGTGCGTTGAAGGCGCCCTTAGAGGTGGCTCCGATTGATAGCATGTTCACGCCAAATTTCCCGGCCGCCCTTGCGCCCGTTGGCGATACCTGGCTTGCCACAGCCATTTCTATGCCTTCCTCGTTATAAGGATCAAGCTGTAACCGGGCTTCTTGTAGTTCAAACCAGTCAGTTTTTGCTGTCACCGTCTCACCATTGAGCAATGGGACAAGTACCTCGATGGCCTCTTCCATGCGGTCTCGCACTTTGGCCGTGGGAACCCCCATCATGTAGGCATCGGATGGGAGAGCACCAGGTCCCATGCCAAAAATGACACGGCCCTTAGTCAGGTAATCGAGCTGACGAATACGATCGGCTACGTGAAACGGGTGATGATAAGCGAGGGAGACTACACCGGTACCCAGTTTGATACGCGAGGTGCGCTCGGACAGCGCCGCGATGGTTAGTTCCGGGCTAGCACTGATTTCCCAACCTCCGGAGTGATGCTCGCCCAGCCAGGCTTCGTCAAATTCAAGATTCTCCAGATGTTCGACAAGTTCAAGATCGTGTTGCAAAGATAGGGAGGGGTGTTCATCTGCGGCGGCATGTGGAGCAATAAATGCGCCAAAGCGAATTCTTGGGTGAGCCATTATGTATTCTCCGTTATTATCACGACCCCCAGAAGGCTCGTGGTACCTCATGCTTAGTACACAGTGTAGCGCTTATTCCGTTCACCATAGGTGCGAGTCACGCTTTGCCTCAACTATGTCAAGCACATTGATTGTTGTCAATAAGGGTAAGATATTGTATATACGCAATATTTTTGGGGCTTAGTTCAGACCCAGTGAACGATCAGGAGCGAAAACAAGTAAGATGATGGCGAAGAAAGAAGTGCGTTTCCGTGAAGTGCCTGCAGTTCGTAAGGCCGTTGCGATACTCCGTCTACTTTCCCGAGCCGCCGACCCCATGGGCGTGAACGCAATCAGTAAAGAGCTTGAACTGGTTCCCAGCACTTGCCTGCACATTTTGCGTGTTCTAGCTGCAGAAGGCTTGGTCATCACAGAGTCAGGCACCAAACGCTACACTCTAAATGTCGGCATTTTGTCGCTCGCACGCGGCCTGATGCGAGGCAATGAAATGATCCGGTTCGCTCAGCCTGAACTGGATCGCATCTCCCGCCGCTACAATGTCTCAATAATCGCAGCAAAAACGATCGATATAGAGCACTCCGTGGCAGTGGCAATCAGTCACTCAAGTAGCGCCATGCGACTCAACGTTGAAGTAGGTAGTCGCTTCCCAACACTGGTGAGCGCTACGGGCCGCTGTTACGCTGCATTTGGAAATGTTTCTGATGAAGAACTGGCGGAGCAGTTTCCCAAGCTGCGATGGCATGTTGCGCCGTCCAGACGTGATTGGAAAAAACAGATTTCCGAAGCGAAGGTACAAGGCTACGCCGTGGACATCGGAAATTACATTTCTGGGCATATGGTGATTTCCGTACCTATCATGGACCACGACCTCATGGCCTACGGCATTGCTGCGGTCGGGAATGAAACTCAAGTAAAAAAGTCTAAGGATGATCTGGTAGCTGACATAAAGGCGGTAATCGAAAATATCGACAAGCACTGACGCCAGAAGAGCGTGACGGGTTTTTAAAATAAACCCTGAGTTTCATGAAGGTCAAATATTAGGCCGACCCAATCTTATGTCGTCAATGGTTGGCAACTCAGACGGGGTGTTGAAGTAATACGCAATATGTTGTTCACAGTGATTGACGATGTGCGCAGAGATCGCTACGACTTACTCGATTTTCATGGAAGGCGTATCCCGCTCCGATCACTCAGCGATATAACGTCTCATTAGTTCTCGTTGCCCCGTGTTCAGCGAACCCGATCGGAGTTCAACTGACAATGCGGTTCCTCGCATCGTCTCAATACAGCTAGAAGCCATTCCTTCTCTGAAATGGCATCAAACTTGGTGTTCTGGGGTCGCTCATTGCCTGCCCCTTGCCATCGATAATATCTGCTCAGCTTGCGACTTACAGGCTGTCTGCACGGCAGCTTCAATTAGTTTACCCTGTTCATTGAACAGCTTTTGCGCAACTGTGTTTACCGAGATGCCTATTGGCGTAGGCCAACCGCGCAACGCGTGCACGATACCTCGAAGTGCCTGCAGTGTGACCCCGCAAGCCTGCCAGCCGGCTGCGGTGACCACAGTGCCCACAGCTCGTCCACTGAAGTAGCTGTAATTGTCCTCGCGCATATCCTCGACAAGGTCTAACGCGTTTTTCACTAGTCCCGATACGCCACCGTGATAAGCAGGAGTGCCGATCACTACTCCGTCTGCCCGGCGCAGGGCTTCAATCAAATCGAGCTGTTCCGGAGAGCGCGAGGGGCTTTCAGGGGCATAGTGTGGCAAAGCGGACAATTCTTTACCGTCGAACAGCCGAGACTGCGCACCCAGTAATTCCGCTTCTAATAGTACGCAGCGCACTAGGCGCTCGCCGGAAGAGCCGGGTCTTGTGGTGCCTCCAATGCCTACGATATAAGGTGGTGACGCCATATCCTTTTGCCTCCCGACACCTGAAGTAATTGAAAAATCTTTAGCGGGTAATGAGCCAATACTATGCAGAGTCTAATAATTCTGCTTTGTTCAACCAGCGATCATCCCACCATCGATCAGATGCTCCGCCCCAGTGATGAAAGAGGATTCATCTGACGCCAGAAAAATCATTAGATTTGCTACCTCATAGGCCTCCCCAAAACGCCGCATAGGAATTACGTTAACCGCCTCATATCCCGCTTCATCCAGTGCATCCTCGTTCATTGGTGTTTTTACGTAACCCGGATGAATCGAATTGACCCTGATGTTTTTGTCGCCGTACTCCACAGCGACGTGCTTAGTCATACCCCTAACGGCAAATTTACTGCTGACATAGGCTAGGTTGGGGCAACCCACAACAGCCGCCATCCCGGCGATAGATGAGTTGTTGATAATGGATCCCCCGCCATTCGCCAGCATTGAAGGCAGCACAGCTTGCATCCCCAGAAATACAGAAGTTTGGTTGGTTGCGCTGATCCGATGATAGTCCTCCTCCGTGAGATCGATGGTGCCCTCGACCACACCGACTATGCCTGCGTTATTGATCAAGGTTGTTATCGGTCCATAGGCCTTTTCCGCCGCTTCGACGACCGTTTTCCAGCCGGCCGAGGAACCCACGTCGTGATCGACAAAGATGGCATCTTCACCCAATTCAATTGCGAGTGCCGCGCCCTTTTCGGCCTTAATATCGGTCATGATGACTTTCGCGCCATTGCTGACAAAGGCGCGAGCCGCAGCAGCGCCCATGCCTTGTGCTGCTCCGGTGATTATTGCCACTTTGCCTTTCAACCTATCCATAATCATTACCCCTTTACTGTCTTGAAAGTTATCACGCTACTGCAGCCCGGCATCAAGTCACTTACCTCTAAATTCTGCTGGGCGTTTTTCAAGGAAGGCGGAGCAACCCTCATGGGCATCCGCGGTATCCAGCACAAGGCCAATCATCGCCTGTTCGTGGGCCAGTGCAGCGGCAAGAGGCATGTCTTGCCCGTGGGTAAGATTGCGTTTCAACAGTTGTAGCACCAGAGGCGAGTGACTAGCAATTTTCTGTGCCGTCTTCATTACCTCAGGCATCAGCTCTTCTCGACTTACAACTTTATTGACGAGGCCGATTCGCAGTGCCTCTCGGGCCGATATGCGATCACCGGTGAACATAAGTTCTTTTGCCTGGCAGGGGCTGATCTGACGCAAGAGTCGTTGGCTGCCACCTGCGCCAGGGAACAAGCCCAAGGTGATCTCCGGCAGCCCCAGAGCCGCGTCTTCGACAGCCACTCTTATGTCTGTCGCCAAGATCAGTTCAACGCCTCCGCCCAGCGCCCATCCATTCACGGCACTAATGGTAGGTTTTTTGCATACCTCGATCTGGCGGAATACCTCATGGATCAGTTCAGCGAATTCAAGGTAATGCTCAAGGCCACCGCGAGAAGCAAGGTCGGCGATATCACCGCCCGCCACGAATGCGCGATCACCAGCCCCTGTAATAACAATAACATGGACGTCGTCGTTGGTTTCGAGATCGGCAAACCTGCTCGAAAGTTTTTCCAATGTTGCTGAGTTCAGGGCATTCAACGCCTTGGGGCGATTGATTGAGAGTGTGCCAATATTTTCGGCGATGCTTGTAGTGATAGTGTCGTCGCTCATCGTTTAATCCTATTCAGGAGTATTGTGTTTCGACCGATTGTCGTCTCTTGCGCCTAATGCCGATGGGGCACTGCGTCACCTTCTGTGATTGGCATCGGATCGGACGAGAATTAAGCGTCTGCAATGAATTGTCAATAGAGCTGCAATATTGTCCTAGTACAATTTTGTAATGGAGCTAGGTGGCTCAGCCGATAATGTCGGTCTCTTTAAGCGTTTTTATAAGCTCGGTATCCATTTTCAGAATTTCTTGGAATACCCTTTCGCGAGCTTCGTCCTGGCTCGGAGTATAAGGGGATGATCTGTGTACCTGCCCCAGCGTCCAGGGTGGAGCCGCCACCCAGCCAACGTCCTGAGCATACTGAAATGCGCCACGCGCTCTAAGATGCTGGTCTTCCCAGATGTCTCTGGCATCGCTAGACGCAAAAGCCGCTATGTTGAATGCTTGTAACTCTCTCACAGCGTTATCAACACGTTGTTGTGACGCCCAATTCTCCAGCGACTGCTCTATCGTCCGGCGCTCCTCTTGCGATAAATCGCCCGGAGATTGTTCTGATACTGTTTTTAGTCCTAACAGCTCGCATAAAGATTTGAGGTCCACCTGGCTACAGACAACAATTGACAGCCACTGATCCTCCCCTTTACAGCGATATAGGCCGTGTGGGAACGCGCGCTCGTGATCATTGCCTCGCCGATTAGTGATAGCTTGTCGAGGTAAGGCAAAGGATGACGTCAGGGACCAAATCAGGGCATCGCGTGCCGCAAGATCAACATAGGCACCCCGGTCTCTGCGGGCCTGCACTAGACCGGCAATAGCGGCGAAGGCCATCAAAGCGCCGCTCGTCAAATCGCAGGGATAGCGTATTTCCGTAGGACGCCCGTCTGAGAACCCAGTGGAGTCCGCCAATCCCGACAGAGCGCTGAAAATCGGTGCATAGCCCACATAGCCAGAGTCGTCCCCTCCCCTGCCCAGGGCAGAGCCAGACACCATAACCAAACCAGGATTTTTCTGCTGCAGCGCTTCGAAATTAAAACCAAGGCCCTCAATGACCCCTGGCCTGAAGTTTTCGAGGAAAATGTCTGATTGCGCAGTAAGGTCCAGCAGGATCTGTTTGCCCCTGGGTTCCTTAACATTGATTTTCACGCAGGTCTTTCCCACATCAAAAAACTGTGTAATTGAAGCGGTAGTGGATGTAACGCCCTTGGCAGGACGCGATACCTGTATGACCTCTGCCCCGAGGGAGGCCAGCAAATAGCCCGCATAGGGACCCATAGCCGCCCAAGTGAAATCGACAACGCGGGTGCCTGCCAGTGGTCCGGTATCGACACTCATACCAGAATGTCCGCCGCTATAAGCTGGTCAACCTCAGCAGTCGACATGCCCAGCAGGCTCGAGATCACCTCCCGGGTGTGTTCACCGAGCAGCGGCGCCCGACACCAGTCGCTGTGAACATTCAACGACATCCGCCACATGGGGCCAAACAAAACCTCTCGACCCATGATTGGGTGATCGATCTCTAAAAAAGTATCCCGCTCCTGAAAATGAGGGTTCTCTAGTATCTCCGCCGGGCCGAGCAGAGGCATCGCCGCAATGTCTTTCGCCTGCAAAGACTCACAGAGCGTAAGCCCATCTTGTTTGGCGGTAAAAATGGACAGGGCGGTGTCCAGTGCCCGACGATTTTCCCAGCGGTCGCTGGGGCTGGCGAAAGTTGCGTCAGCAGCCAATTCCGGTGCTTCCAGCACGTGACACAGATCAGCCCACTGCGCGTCAGTTTTTACCGCAATCGCCAGCCAGTTATCGTCTCCCTGCACCGGGTAGTGGCCGTGCGGGGCGAAGCCGTGCCTGTCATTTCCCTGGGGCTTCGTAACAAATGCATTAGTCGCATAATCGACGAATGCCTCACCAATCACAGCTATAGCGGCCTCGGATTCCGCGAGGTCCACATGTTGTCCCACTCCTGTTCGGCGCTGATGCAAGAGTGCGGTGAGAAGGCCGAAGGCACCAGTCACGCCGGCGTTAGTATCAGCATATGGCTGTTGGATGCCTAAGATGTCCTCCTCTGGGTAGCCCACAAGGCTATCTAGGCCAGATAGGCCAGCGAGGAACGGAGCGTAAGCAGGGATATTACTCAAAGGCCCGCTTTGTCCGACACCAGACATGGAAAGCATGACAAGCCCCGGATTGTCCTTGGTCAGGTTTTGATAATCCATGCTGATTTTCGAGAGAAACCCCGGTTTGAAGTTTTCAATAACACCGTCGCACTGCGACGCAACCTGCTTGAGAAGCTTGATGCCTTCCTCGGATTTGAGATTCACAGCAATGCTTTTTTTGTTTCGATTTACCGCATGAAACCAGGGATTCTGTTCATGCACCGGCTCATCCTCTATCAGGGCTCGACCGAGGCGCATATAATCGATGCGCTTCATCGACTCTACCTTGATCACTTCTGCTCCCATATCTGCCAGAATTTGGCCGGGGATCGCGCCGGCCCAAACCCAACCCATGTCCAGTATGCGTACACCCTGCAGCGGCCCTTTGTTTACTGGCGCGCTAGGCGTGACGCCTTGAGTTGTGAGTGGTTTCTTACTGGCCACATATCCGCTTGACTCTCCCAAAAGCGGCACAGATAGATTCCTGCGTGCGGGGGTCTCAGAGAGTTTGCAGCCGCTGCCTGGCACCATGACTCGATTGCCGTCAGGGAATACGATGGTATTAAAGAAGTTCCGCGATCTGAGCTGCTCATCGACGCCGACCTCGTCTACAGTTCGCACTGGCCCTGAGGGTATCTCGTGCTCCCTGCAG
>CAJWWJ010000048.1 GCA_913048575.1 uncultured Halieaceae bacterium | reverse complement strand
GACGTTGGGTGTCTCGATAACGGTATCGCCAATCACGAGCAGTACGTCTCTGGGGCAGTAGTTGTAGTACCCCTGGCATTCCCAGTGGGGGGTCTTGATGACCTGCTCATGCGGCCAGGTATCAGGCCTTTTGACAGTGACCCCCCTTGCTTCAAGTGCCTCAACAAAGGTCTGTAAATCTTCTTCTGTTTCTTCAATAATTTGATCTGGGAAAACACCCTGAGGCAACGAATCGAGTGCGCGATCAGGGTATTCTGCTAGCCGAGTACTCGGGTCGGCAAAGGGAAAACGGGCACCTAAAGGATTCCCCACAACGACCTCTTCCAGCGGATCCCACTCGTTACAACTCCAGACTCTGGGCATCAGCGCTTACTCAAGGTTAAATTTAAAGAGAATTCGGTCAGTTGGGGGGAATGACGCGTCATAAAAAAGGCCACCCTTAGGTGGCCCCAGACAATCTAAGCGCGGTGCTTAAATGTCGTCAGCTTCCCACAGAGCGGAGCCGTGGCACGTCAGCGTTTCACGCTCCATCTGTGCGACGTCTGACCCGGGGTAGGCATCCCAGAAGTCGCCGAAGTCGCCAAAGGAACCCCACGAGACAACATACTGTACGTCGGTACCGTCACCGTCTGCACCCACTGCTACGGGAAACAGAACGTGAACGTCCATATCACCGCCGCCGGGCAGCTTGGATGCGGCTTGCTTCCACTTGCCCGCCTGCTCAATCACGGATTCTTCCGAAACGTCGCCGTTAATATTGCATTTCCACATTTGGACTGGATCACCTGCAGAGGCGAATGGGGACAACAACATCAAAGCGCTAACTGCTGATATAAAACCTTTCGTTTTCATAGGGATCTCCCAGTTGTAGATGCGCAGTAAGATACCAAGGGCTGTTGTTCAGTGCAAAGCAATTGCCATCAATTAGGTCGCGGTGTCACTTTTTGCTAAATCGAACGCCAAAATCGGCCCAAGAACGAGTTTGGTCGCCTTCTAGGCAGCAGACTGCCCGGACGCGAGCCGTTGGCCTAATAAGCGTCCAAAGGTGATCGCGGGCGTTACCAGCATGCCATTGGTATAAGCCGCCCCAGACGTAGCGCCTGCACCAATCACTTCGCCAATGGCGTATAAATTTTGGATCGGCCGTGCTTCGCGATCGAGCACCCGCAAGCTGCCATCGATGCTCAGACCCGCGAAGGAGACCAAGGTCCAGCCTTGCATGGCGATGCTGTAGAACGGCGGCTTTGCTAGCGGCGAGGGTCGGAATACGCGACCATAAACATCTGTGCCGCCAACGGCGATGCTTTGATTGTAGTCATTGGCAGTTGCGGCGAGGGTGCTGGGGTTTAGGCCTGCTCGGAAGGCTAGCTCGTTCACTGTCATGGCGCTGTGGAACATGGGGTTACTTTGATGCTCGTTGGCAATTCTTTCTCGGGTCCAGTCGGGAATGATAGGGTCCGATTTTTCCAGCATGTCAGCGTCAAAAATAGCCCAATGCCGATGACCCGGTTGCCGATAGATGCCGCGCTCAATCTGGTGCACGCTGGGGTGATCTTCCCTTACAAAACGCTCGCCTCGGGCGTTGACGACGATCTCCCAGGGCGGTCGAGCCGCAGGGTTTAAGGGCGCGTAAGCAAACATCTGGCAAGGGTAGCGATAGGCATCTGGAATGAGCCCCGGTAAGCAGGCGTACTTTTCCGCGCCGACGATCGCCGCGCCGGCAGACATTCCTAATAGCAGGCCACTGCCCAGTGATGTTGGGTAGGCCGTCTGCGCATACAGCGGCACGCCATGTAGCTCCTCGAACAATCTCGGATTGGCAGCGCAGCCACCCGTGGCAACGACGACATGGGACGCTTTTACGTCTTGACGTCCAAACGGTCCGTCTAACGTTACCCCAGTGATGGCACCGGAGGGTTGCTGCAGCAGGGCCGTTGCCGACGTGCCCGTGAGCAGGGTGACCTGCTGGTTGCTGATGGCCTGATTGAGGCTCGGCAGCAGTGCGTCAAGAATTGACAGCCCGCTTTTGGTCCCTTGCTGATATCGACGAGTCGTAAAGTGATCGTGGCCGATCCCGGTGACCGGATGTCCGTCCATGACCTCGAAGCCTTGTTGGGCCAGCCAGTTGATGGTATCTCCCGCATGATCGACCGTTAAACGAGTGAGTCCGGGGTCCGCGGTGGCGCCATTGATGCGCATGCAATCGGCAAAATGCGCATCTGGGCTGTCCTCGATACCGAGCCGTTGCTGAAAAACCGTACCGGAACCTGCAATCTGGCCAGTAGACCAAAACAACGTGCCGCCCAACGAGGGGCTCTTTTCAACCAGCAGCACGCGCGCGCCACCGAGTGCGGCAAAGAGTGCGCAAGGAATCCCGGCGGTACCACCACCAATGACGATGACATCGTAGTGATCGGCTGGCTTGGTGTGACCGTTGGCGGCGCCCCATAGCGGGATGGAAGCTGCTGCGAGCAGTGTGTTTCGTCTACTCAGTTTCAGGCTCACAGATCCCTCCGATCAATCGTCATGTGAATTGGCAGTGCGCAGCGCTTAATCGGGCCGTGCCTTGATGCGAAGAAATCGCCTTGTCCAAACGGACTGGAAAATGGGGTCTAGCCAACGATACAGACGACCCGACACAACGACAGACTTCCCGTCTTCAACGCCGTTGATGCCATCGCAGACCACCACTTTGGCCTCGTACCACAGCCACTTAGCCATCTTGTTTTTCATATCCATGAGCCCAGCGGTCTCATGGAATTCGGTGTGGGTGAATCCAGGGCACAACGCCGACACGTTGACGCCCTGTCCGGCCACGCTCAAATGGAGCTCTTCAGACAGTGCAACAACGTAGGCTTTAGCGGGTCCATAGTTACATCCCCCAGAGCGCGGCACACGCGCTGCAACCGACGCAATGTTGATCACGCGGCCCTGTCCACGCTCTACCATTGACGGAATAAAAAGGTGACACATTTCGGCGACTGAGAGCATCATTAGCTGGTAAAAAGCGTATTGCTCAGACCAATCTCGGTCTTTGAGCAGATCTGGTCCTGCAACACCGGCATTGTTGATTAACCAATCAACCTGCCAGCCTGACGCTGAGCAGAGGGCCGCAATTTTTTGGGGTGTTTCGGGTTGGCTCAAGTCAGCGGCGATCACCTCTACCGCTACGCCGTATTGTTCGCGCAGTGTTGACGCCAGCGCTGTCAGCTTTTCCTCGCGTCTGGCCACCAAAATCAGTGGGTGGCCTAGGGCCGCCAATTGCTGTGCAAACTCGGCGCCGAGTCCAGAGGACGCGCCGGTAATCAGCGCATAGCGTTTTTCGATCATAGCGTTTGAGACCAACTGTGCAGGCGTATCTTCCATGCTCCTGCGGGGTCTTTCGCAACGACATCGATGTAATGAGACGTCGTGGAGTCACCTTCGATAGCGCCCTCAGGGAGCTCAGCATTCGCACTCTGATCGACAATGCGGCGAATGGTGTAATCGTATTCAACCACTGCAGCATCACCCATCATGGTGATGCTGTGAGGGGTGTCGACGGTGATCTCATAACGGGCGGTGGCGAAAACCGGCCCGAGGAACGTTTGGTAGTTATCGCGGCCATCTAGACCCGTAACGCCGGGTGGGCGCAGGCTAACGTCGGGGTGGAGCCCCCCCACATAGCCATCAATATCGCTCGACTCTACCGCTCGAATCCAGCCCTGATACAGCGCAAGGATTTCATCCTGATCGGTGGCGGCAGTGCTGTTGTTCATGCCCGTCAAGAGCAGCGCCGTTAGGCTGGTAATGATGAATGATCGTAGTGTGGGCATGTGCGGATGTCTCCTATGAATGACAGCTTCGATTGTCGGGCAGATCGTGATGGGGCGCCACCCCTGAAACAGGGCTCAGCCAATCGTATCGATCGGGAGGGGTGTCGCGTCTCGTTGGGATCAGCTGGTGATAAGACCGAGCGCGTCGAGGTAGCCCTTGGCGCTGACATCTTGGTGGTAGTCTTTGACGGCGTTAACTAACGTCGCAGCTTCCGGTGGATTCGAGAGGGTCGATAGAATGGCCTCGCTTAATGCGGTGATGTCGCCCATCGGTACCAGTGGCGCAATATTCCCGCCGCTTAACAGCTCTCTCGGTCCACTGGGGCAGTCGGTGCTGACCACCGGTGTGCCTAATGCGAGGGCTTCTGTGAGAGTGTTTGGCGACCCTTCCCATCTCGACGATAAGACGAAAACGGCGGCACGGCGCATCCATGCCCATGGGTTGTCGGTAAAACCCGGGAATGCCACTTTATCGGCAATGTCTAACTGCCGAGCTTGTTCGAGCAGGGCTTCTCGCAGCTGGCCCTCACCCAAAATAATCAGTCTCGCGTCGCGTTGCTTTGCGACCTCTGCAAAGGCCCGCAGTAAGGTCGGAAAGTCTTTTTGCTCCGTCAATCGGCCCACACCGAGCACCACGGGCAGTGCATCCTTTGCAAGCCACGGATGCTCAACTGGGAGCGTGGCGGCGGCCAGCATCGCCGGGCTGACGGTGGGGTTGCGGACCACGGTGACCTGACGGTCTGACATGCCGGTAATGGCGATGACATCATCAGCGACACCCTGCGAAACTGCGATCAGTCGATGTAATTTGGGGTAATAGCGCCGCATGGTGCTGAACCATCGCGCCCGACGCCGAGACGATTTATTCGCCAGTGCCGCTGAAACCGTGGTGCCGAGGCGACCTGAAATGGGTGTCGACGTGCGAGCCAGCGTTCGGGCCTGTAGTGCCGCAATCATGCCGCGGTGCTTTATCGCGAGAAGCGCATCGGGTTTTTCACGCCGCAGGTAGCGTGCGACTTCGAAGATGCTAGTGGCCGAATGTTGTGCTCGCAAATGAATGACATTAGCCGTGTCGGGCAGCGCGGCGATATGGGGCCCCTTTGCCTTAATCAAAAGAATATCCAGATCGATCGGCGCTATTGCCAGCGATTGGGTGAGGTTGGCAATCATCCGCTCCACCCCACCTTGCCCTGAGAAGGAGACCAGAATCGCTAGTTTTGGACGCATTGCGGTTAACAATCCCCTTAGAGTCCGCGACAGATTAGCATAGGGGCGTATCGATGATGGGGTGACGCGAGCCCCTGCGTTACACTCCCGAGTCGTCTCGATGGGTTTTTGCGAAGGGAAGTTGACTATGTCTGGTCAGGTTATAGGTAAGGCACCGTAGGAGTATGTGCGGGCTTGTCGGCTTTGCCGCAAAAACAGGACGACCAGCAGATCGGATCGAGAGTGCGCTGGCCGCGTTGGGACATCGTGGTCCCGATGGTCAGGGGGTCTATGATCAGGGCGGAGTGGCGTTGGGCCATACCCGGCTATCGATTATTGATCTTGAAGGCGGCGCTCAGCCTTTGCGGTCACCCTGTGGCCGTTTTGCATTGGTGGCAAATGGAGAGATTTATAACCACATCGAGTTGAGAAACGAACTCCTAGCCCAGGGCGCGCGTTTTGCGACGCAATCGGACTCAGAGGTCATCCTGCAAGGGTACGCTGCCTGGGGCCGAGACGTCTTGACCAGGCTGGAGGGTATGTATGCCTTTGCGCTGCATGACGTCGAGCAAGACGAAGTGCTCCTGGCACGTGACCCCTTGGGTATGAAGCCATTGTATTGCCACGAGGGGAGTTCAGGGGTGCGTTTTGCCTCTGAGATTAAGGCGTTACTGGCGCTGCTGCCGCAGCAGCCGGATCTTAACCCCACCGCATTGGTGCAGTATTTGGAGGCGCAACATCCACTTGCCCGCGATACGCCTTTTTGCGGTGTTGAGCGAATACTGCCGGGCGAGGCGGTACTCACTAGGGCCGGTCAATGTGTTGAGCGATGGCGTCATTGGTCAGTGGCTCATACCACCCCAACGCGTCATGCCGACCCGATCGCTTCGTTAGATTCGTTAATGGAAGACGTCTTTACTCAGCATCAACGTGCCGACGTGCCGATTGGATTGTTTCTATCGGGCGGCGTGGATTCCACAGTGTTACTGGGGCTTATGCGCCGATATGGTATGGAGGATATTCATACTTTTTCTATCGGGTTTCCCGGATCTTCCGTGGGGGACGAGCTCGATGTGGCCACTCGGCTGGCGACCCACTTTGGCACGCACCATCGGGTGATCACACCCGAACCCGACGCCTTACTATCTCGGCTACTACAAACCGTGTGGGCCGCTGATGACTTAATGCGCGACCCGGCCAATTTGCCAACCTTACTGTTGGCAGAAGAGGCCTCTAAGACAATGAAGGTCGTTTTTTCGGGTGAGGGCGGCGATGAGAGCTTTGCCGGTTACGGTCGTTACCGTACCGGTGTTGCCGAACGCTTTATAAAAAGCTGTTTATTTCCAGGAACCGGTGGATTCCGCGCCAGAGGTGATCTGCGCGGCAGTATGGCGAATCAGTTACTGGGGCCAGATTTACAGGCCGCGCGCGCGCACTGGCGCACGCCGCTGATCGAGAGCTGGAAGGCGTACCCAGCGAGCTGGAGCGCCTTGCAAAAAATGCAGGCCCTAGATCTTGAGCATGCGTTGCCAAACAACCTGTTGGTCAAAGCCGATCGTATGTTGATGGCGCAAGGTGTTGAGGGGCGCATGCCCTTTGTCGATCGCAGAATCGTCGAGTGGGGGCTCATGCTGCCCGATGGCCTAAAAAGTGACCGACAAGAAGGTAAGAAAATTCTCAAACAATGGGCGGCGAGCTTTATGCCCACAGAGCACTTTGCAGCTAAAAAACGCGGTTTTTATGTGCCAGTTAATGACTGGTGGCGGGGTGACCGCCTAGCATCGCTGGGTCAAATACTACTGAACAATGAATCGATAAGGCGGTGGTTTAATCCAAAGGGTGTCACATTAGCCTTAGAAACGCAGCAGCGCTCAGGTGGTGCGGGGCGACTACTAATGAGCCTGTTACAGTTTGCGCTTTGGCATCGCCTCTTTGTCGAATCGACGGTGACAGAGTTGCCCGGGCAAATTGACCCGCTGGCTTATTTGAATGAATGAAGTAAGCGCATTATTGGGTTGATCCCGCGGTTCGACCAGCGAGCGTTATACTAACCCGCTCTGCTCTGCGTTATTTTGGCATAAACTATGTCAGACTTTAGGCGGTACTCGACGCGTCATCAGAAAGGAGCTGTTTTATGAGCAACAGAGTCTCAATCACCACTTCGGATCATATTGCCCACGTAACCCTGACCCGAGCGGACAAAATCAACGCACTCGATTCGGCCATGTTCGACGCCATTATCTCGGCGATCGCTGAGTTGGCGGTGCAGCCTGATCTTCGCGCGGTGGTGGTCTCGGGTGAGGGCAGGGGATTTTGTGCCGGGCTTGATATGGCGAGTTTGCAGGGCGATGCCGCGCCGACAAAACTGCTTGAGCGGACCCATGGCGTGACCAATCGCTTCCAGCAAGTGGCTTGGGGCTGGCGAACGCTTCCTGTGCCGGTCATCGCTGCGGCGCATGGGGTGGCGATTGGCGGTGGACTTAATATTTTATCCGGTGCTGATATCCGCATTGTGCATCCGGATACGCGATGTAGCGTGATGGAAATGCGCTGGGGTCTGGTACCCGATATGGCTGGTTACCCGCTGTGGCGGGGCAATGTGCGCGACGACGTATTGCGCAAATTGGTCTATACCAATGCCGAGTTCTCAGGCGCAACGGCGCATGAGCTGGGTTTTGCGACAGAAGTGGCGGAAGATCCGCTGGCGCGAGCGATGGTGCTGGCGCACGAAATTGTGGATAAAAACCCTGATGCGATTCGGGCTGCCAAGCGCTTGTCTAATGCACTGGGTCACATTAGCGACGAGGAGCTGTTATTGGCGGAGTCGCGGGAGCAAGACGACATTATTGGTCAAGCTAACCAAACCGAAGCAGTGATGGCTCAAATGGAGGGCAGGGCGCCTCGGTTTTCGTGACGCAATGGGCCGCCTATTCCATAGCTGGCCCTGCTAGCATCGGTTCTGCGAGCGCTAGCCCTGTGAGACAGTATCAAAGGCGTGAATATGAACCTAGTGAGGATCAGTTTGGTGAAAATGGACCCAGCGAGCTCCAATAATGTGATGGCCTTGTTAGTGATAACGGAGAGTCGAGCATGAGTGATAACGAAACTGTGACACATCACCGGGTCTGCCACTTATGCGAGGCCATGTGTGGTCTGGTTATTCAAACGGAGGGCGCGAAGGTTGTCGATATTCGGGGTGATCGGGCTGACCCACTCAGTCGCGGGCATATCTGTCCAAAGGCGGTCGCCTTGCAAGACATCCATGAGGACCCTGATCGACTGCGCAAGCCGTTGAAGAGAGTGCGGTCAGCGCCGGGCGTTTACCATCATGAAGCAATTGAATGGGGCGAGGCATTTGATCTGGCGGCCGATGCGCTGGCAGCAACCATTCGTGATCATGGGGTGGATGCGGTCGGGGCGTACTTTGGCAACCCTGCGGTTCACAACTACGGAATGCTGACGCATCAGCGAAACTTGTTCCGGCACATCCGAACACGTAATCGGTTCTCCGCAACATCCGTCGATCAGTTACCCCATCATTTAGTGTCCCTGTGGTGCTTTGGTCACATGTTGTTGCAGCCTATTCCCGACGTCGATCGGACGCATTACTTTTTGATGCTCGGTGCAAACCCGCTCGCCTCAAATGGCAGCCTCTGGACCGTTCCTGACGTGCGCCGACGGCTGAAAGATTTGCAAGCGAGAGGCGGTAAGCTGGTGGTGATCGATCCGCGACGAACTGAGACAGCTGAGATGGCCAGCGAGCATCACTTCATTAAGCCAGGGACCGATGCGACTTTCTTACTGGCTATGATTCATGTCTTGTTCCGCGATGGGCTGGTGGACCCGGGCGCAATGAAGTCGTACACAGATGGCGTAGATGAGGTTGGGGCGGCAGTGACTGAGTTGACGCCGCAATGGGCCGAGGAGCGAACTGGTATTGCAGCGGCCGATATCGAACGCATCGCCCACGATATGGCGGCGGCCGAGGCAGGCATTTGTTACGGGCGGATGGGGGTGAGCACCCAAGCCTATGGCGCACTCTGCCAGTGGGCGATACAGGTCATCAATGTGATCACTGGGAATCTTGATAAGCCTGGTGGCAGCCTTTTTACGGCGCCGGCAATGGATCAGGTGGCCAATACCAGTCCAGGCGGTTTTGCTCGGTTCGCGAGTCGAAAGCGCGGTTTACCTGAGTTTAACTACGAGCTGCCTGCAGCGGCGATGGCCGATGAAATTCGCACTCCCGGAGAGGGGCAGATCAAGCTGATGGTCACCGGTGCCGGCAACCCAGTTTTATCGACACCCAACGGACAGGCGTTGGACGCTGCCTTGGAGGAGGTCACGTTTATGATTTCCCTTGATCCGGCACTGAACGAAACGACACGTCATGCCGACCTGATTTTCCCGCCGACGTCGCCCTTAGAGCATGATCATTACGACATTGCATTTCATAATCTGGCGATTCGCAATACCGCCCGTTATAACCCCGCAATATTCGACAAGCCTGAAGGCGCCTTTCATGATTGGGAAATATTTTCGGAACTTGGAGAGCGTCTTGCCGAACGATTAAACTTAGCGCCAATGCCCCGGATGGCACCAGACCGTTTAGTCGATAGCGCATTGCGCGCCGGGCCTTACGGAGAGCAAACTGAGTGGCAGCTGAGTATTGAAAAATTAAAAGCGCATCCCTCTGGTATCGACATGGGGCCGCTTGAGCCATCTTGCCCTGAGCGGCTTCAAACGCCGGGTAAGCGCATTCAGCTGGCGATCGATGCGGTGTTTGCGGACATTCACCGGCTGGTTAACGAGCAGCCCGAGCAAACAGAAATGTATCGTTTAATCGGTCGGCGGCATGTGAGAGACAACAACTCTTGGATGCATAACCATCATCGACTAATGAAAGGTAAGCCAAGGTGCCAATTGTTAATGAATACAGCTGACGCACAGAGAGAGGGTTGGCAGGCCGGGATGCTGATCAAAATTAAAAGTCGAATCGGGAGTATTGAAGCCGAGTTGGCCTGCACGGATGATGTCATGCAGGGCGTCGTAAGCTTGCCCCATGGTTATGGGCATGGCCAGCCTGGGACTCGGGCAGAGACCGCTAGCCAGCACGCAGGCGTGAGCTGCAACGACATTACCGATGACCAGTTTATCGACCAGTTGTCGGGTAACGCCGCTTTAAATGGACTGGCGGTCCAACTCAGTCTCGGAGCGGCGGCCTGATGCACGCGGGAGGCAACGATGACTGACCAACGGATCCCGCTGGCTGCCATCGATAGCGGTGAAAAATATGTCAATGAGCGGGGGATGCGCGTCATTAAGGACGGCATCAAAGCCTCGTCGACAGAGCCTGCCCCACTGCCGAAGCCCGATTGGTTGAGGATGCGGATACAGAGCAGCCCGAAGTTTGACGCAGTCAGGTCGATCGTGCACGAGCATCGCTTGGCGACAGTGTGTGAGGAGGCCAAGTGCCCCAATATCAGTGAATGCTGGAGCGCGGGCACCGCCACGATCATGTTAATGGGCGACGTGTGCACCCGTGCCTGCCGTTTTTGTTCCGTGAATACGGGTAATCCGAATGGCTGGCTCGATAGCGAAGAGCCGGCTAACACGGCTCAGGCCGTGCAGTTGATGGACCTGCGGTACGTCGTCCTGACGTCAGTCAACCGAGATGATCTCAGTGATGGGGGTGCGGCGCACTATGCAGCAGTCGTCACGGCGACGAAGCATCAGAATCCGGAAACCGCGGTCGAGGCGCTCACGCCCGACTTTTTGGGCGATCAAAAAGCCATTGAGGTGCTGCTTGACTCTGGGATTGATGTCTTTGCACAAAACGTAGAGACCGTAGAGCGGCTGACGCACCCTGTCAGAGATCCCAGAGCGGGGTAT
>CAJWWJ010000047.1 GCA_913048575.1 uncultured Halieaceae bacterium | reverse complement strand
GGTTTGGGTAGTGGGCCCCCGAGCATGCCTGCGGGAAGGGGAGGCACCAGATCTTCTCGTAAATCAGATGGCAGCACGCCTGCCCTTATCAGCGCTTGCACGGGTGCAGACTGGTAGACCTCGGCTGCCGATAGGGCTTGGTTGTAGTACTCATCTGGACCGACAGAGGCGATGGGCACCACGGTATAGCCTGCCTCGGCGGCAAGCCTGACAAAGCCGTAGCGTTCTTTCCATTGCAGCTGATAGAGGGCTTCAGGTGGTTTGACTGACTCGTAGGCGCCCCCAGGGTAGAGCAGCAGATCCGTCCCTTGGGACATCAGTCTCTGCACGATGGGCGCTTGACCTGAGACGGCGCCCATTGCATGGGCGAGTGACGCGTAGTGTGGATTAGCGAAGAGACTCTTATCGCCGAGCCCTTTTACGTAGCGACCGTGGTCGTAATATAAGAAGGTGTGAAAAACGAACGCGTCCAGCGCCATGAAGGCATGATTGCCGATAAGTAGCACAGGGCCTGTCGGGAGATTGTCGAGACCGACAAATCGTGGTTTGAACCAGGCTCTCGCCAGTGCCGCCGCAGCCGCTACCTGCGGCTTGACCGGCATGCCGAATTGAGAGACATATTCAACGTAGGCATCTGGGTCGTCTATCGGGCTGGGTGCTGGGCGAACCATAGTGCGAGCTCTTACGCAGTGATAAGTCTGGAGAGCTTAGCAAAACTTCGGTTATATTGATGTGGCACTTTTTGTGCGCCTCCATGACTGACTAAGTTCTTATTTATGCAGACATCACCGCTGAAGCACTGGGCTCTACTGGGCTATCTGGTCCTGGTCTGGGGATTTGCCTTTGCCCTGATTGCCGTTGCGTTGGACTCGTTGCATCCGACGTTTATTGTCTGGTGTCGACTGTGGATGGGCGCCGTAGTCATGTGGGGTGTTTGGCGCTGGAAAGGGGGATCATGGCCTTTGGGGGTCGTCTGGTGGCCCCGGCTGGTCTTGTTGAGTGTGGCCGGCAACATCATTCCCTTTTCGCTGATTGCCTGGGCAGAGTTATCGGTGCCGTCTGCTGAGGTCGGTATTTTGATGGCGTTGATGCCGATCGCGACGCTCTTATTGGCGCACTGGTTATTAGAACATGAGCCGCTAACCTGGCTTCGTTTCTGTGGCGTTTTGATGGGATTTGCGGGAGTGGGTTTATTGGTCGGCGAGGATCTTTTTCAAAGTGGCACGCAGGGCCAATTGCCGGGTCAACTGGCGACCCTTTTGGCCACTTTAAGCTATGCGTTCAATGGTGTGTACGCGAAACGCATACCCGACGCCGATCCGGTGGCGTTGTCCTTAGGTACTTTGGCCGTGGGTGGCTTGATACTGGCGATTCCGGCTTGCCTGCTGCAAAGCGCTGGCGCAGGATTCGCCTTTACTGCTGAGGCTGTCAGTGTGCTCTTCATCCTCGGTGTGATGGGAACGGGACTCGCCACATGGGCCTTTTTCGTCGTCGTCAGTGAGCGTGGCCCGGGTTTTCTATCGACCATTAACTATATGATCCCAGCAGTCGCGTTTTTAGCGGGCACCGTGTTTTTATCTGAACCTTGGGGTTGGCAACATCTCGTTGCGCTGTTGCTGATTTTGGTAGGGGTATGGCTCATTCAAGTACGGAATGCTGGGGCAGATCATGCTCAGGACAACCCCAGCTAAGCCAGGTCAAAGCGTTTCCTGAGAAAGCGGGCCACGCCATCTTCGTCATGATGTCCAATGACCTCGTCTGCGACTTGAATGAGCAGGGGGTCGGCGTTTGCGGTGGCGTAAGACTCCGTAGCGCACTCAAACATGCTGAAATCGTTATCACCGTCACCAAAAGCAATGACATGCTCTACCGAAAGTTCTGATCTTAAATGGTTGATTCCATTACCCTTACTGCCCAGGCTGTGGTGAATATCTAGCCAGTGCAGGTCTCTTTCTTCTACTGCCGTTCCCGCATACGCCACAAGGTGAGGTTCATCGGCAATGCTGCTCCGCACGCGGTCGACCGCTTGAGCGCCACCCAAAGAAAATAGATTTATCACGCTGACGTCGTCGGGCATGGCCGTGAGTGGCTCTAGGGGAAGATGCCGCTCTTCTTCGAACAGGTCGGCTAATTTTTGTTCGCTGCTACTTTTTAGCGGGCCATGGTAAAGGGCATGTTGCTGCTTGGCGTTAAGTGTAAAAACAAAGGGCGTTAAGTCACTCAGGGTAAAGGCCGCCAAGACATGCCAAACCTCCTGAGGAGTGAGAAGGTGATGATGGCTGTAGCGACACTCATCTGGGGACCAAATAATGGCCCCATTCTTTAAAATCATCGGTAACACAAAGTGATGGTCTTTGAGCGGGGCCGCCGCCGCTTGCAAGGTCCGTCCGGTCGCCACGGTATAAGCAATACCGCGCGAGCGCATCATCGCCAGGGTATCTGCCGTGTAGGCTGAAATTTCTGACTGCTTGTTAAGTAATGTCCCGTCGAGATCAAATACAACTAAGGTCACGTATGTTCTCCCTGCGGGACGTGTCGATGTGGCTGGCGATCAGTGTTCAGTCACCACCAAGTCAGCCACCAGCGAAGCGCGAATCTCTGCCGCCACCTCATGATGTTCAACCGGATAACCCGGGTGATCGATTCCAGCAAACAGCGGTGCGCCATCTTTCAATGCGTTGATTTGTTCAGGCGTTATTTCAAACCGGAGAAAGTGGACAGACGACGTCTTATCGGCTGTGGTTCTATCGAGATCCTCATCGGCAATGGGCACAATGCGGTCAAGCTCGCCGACCTGCAGCCACACTTGATCTTCTATGCCGATCATCTGTCCCAACCGGATAGCCCGCTGCTCCGGGTCCGGTATTTCGATCATAAAAGTGGCTTTCCAGTTGTGGCCATCGGGAATCAACGGGTTATAGGCACTGAGCTCCTCCTCGATCCCTGCTGGCTCGAAGACCCGCTCGATACGCAACATTTCTTGAATCTGATAGCGAATGGTCGTGGCGTCTTCGAAGTATAGTCGCGCGTGATCTCCCAAGGGGAGTTGGCGCGTTTTCTTATGCGCCATCACTTCTGCCCGAAAGTCGGCCCGACGTGCGGCATATTCTTCCAGACTCCAAAGATCCTCTCTTGTCAGCTGCGTCATAATCATTTCCTCACTTGTCGAACAGTCGTGTGATCACCACTGTAGCGGATTAAAGCCCATACGCCTCGCGGAGCAGGGTCATAGGATGTTCTGCCTTTTGAACGTTCTCCGCCAAGTTGGCGATGTGCTCGCCCGCCATGGGGCAATCGCTGATAAATCGATCGGGTGCCTGTGCGTCAATTTTCCGTACGGTTGGCCGCGCAATTTTGACAGACTTATCGCGAGTTTCTTTTTTCACCGCATAGGTCCCATCATGCCCAGAGCACCGCTCGTAGGGTGTAACTTCACTGTCATTGACCAAATTCAACACATCTCGTGTTTTTAGTCCGATGTTTTGAACGCGTTGGTGACAAGCGACTTGGTAGGCGACATCCCCTAGCGTCGATGAAAAGTTGGTATTCAGTGCCTCGCCCTTGTGGCGAAGCCACAAATACTCAAAGGGATCAAAAAATGCTTTTTGTACCTTCAGGACGTCGGGGTCATCGGGGTACATCAATGGTAATTCTTGCTTGTACATCAGCACGCAGGAGGGGATGGGAGCCGTTAAGTCGTAGCCCTCATCCACTAATTTGGCGAGCACGGGGATGTTCGCCTCCTTCAGCGCGGCGACGCTATCGAGGTCGCCCAGTTCCAGCTTCGGCATGCCGCAGCACTTTTCTTTGGGCACAATATCGATGTGGATGCCGTTGTGCTGAAACACTTTCACAAAATCCTCGCCGATGGCGGGGCTGTTGTAATTGCCGTAGCACGTGGCATAAAGCGCGACCTTGCCGGTTGTTTCCCCGACGGCTTGTGCCGGTAGGTTTGTCAGAAGCGGCTTCACTCGCTTTCGCAGGGTCTTGCTGTGAAGCTTAGGGAGCGGCGCTTCATGATGAATATCCAGCGTCGCGGATAAGGCTTTTCGGAACAAACTGCTGTTGTTGAGCGCGTTGACCGTAATGTCGACCAGCGGTATCGACGTGGATGACAGCAAACGGTCCGTGCTCGTCAAGGTTTTATCGCGCACCGAGGCGCCATCTTCTTTAAAGCGCTGCGCCTTGGCTCTGAGCATTAAGTGAGGAAAGTCCACATTGAACTCGTGAGGGGGCACGTAAGGACACTTGGTCAGGTAACACAGATCACAGAGATAGCACTGATCCGCCACTTTGCCGAAGTCTGCTTTATCCACACCGTCGACTTCGAGGGTTTCTGACTCGTCAATTAAATCAAAAAGAGTAGGAAAGGCGTCGCAGAGACTGACGCAGCGGCGGCAACCATGGCAGACATCAAAGACGCGCTCGAGTTCGTCGTTCAGCGAATCTTTATCCCAAAATGCCTCACTCTTCCACGCTATTGGGTGCCGAGTGGGGGCATCGACGCTACCTTCTCTCATCAGTATTTCTCTCTCTGTGCCAGTGGCGGTGAACGGTGCCGGCTGGCGGGTGCTTATCGGATAGCAGATGGTGTTACAAAAAACTTTAGTGCAACGGGGTACCCAAAAATAAGGGGAGCCGCGCGGGCTCCCCTGATCTAACCTCTTCCCCGATTGCTCGGAGATGACTAGTCGTCGAGGTTATCCAGCGCTTTCTGAAAGCGATTAGCATGGCTCCGCTCGGCCTTGGCCAGCGTCTCAAACCAATCCGCAATCTCGTCAAAGCCCTCGTCACGTGCTGACTTAGCCATACCTGGGTACATGTCGGTGTACTCATGCGTCTCGCCTGCAATAGACGCTTCGAGGTTTTTCTTGGTGTCGCCCATGGGTAACCCGGTTGCTGGGTCGCCCACCTCTTCGAGATACTCCAAATGTCCGTGAGCATGCCCTGTCTCGCCTTCTGCAGTTGAACGGAAAACCGCCGCGACATCGTTGTAACCCTCGACATCCGCTTTAGAGGCGAAATACAGGTAACGTCGGTTAGCCTGGGATTCACCCGCGAATGCGTCTTTGAGATTTTGCTCGGTTGCACTGCCTTTCAATTCCATTCTCTACTCCTTAGATTCGCTGAAAACAGTCGGGTTGGCATTGGCCATTGCGAGCCAAGTTGCCACTGACTCCTTACTATACTGATCGTGTTGATATTTGGCTTACTGATATTTTAAAAAAAATCGATCGATAAAAACGATTACCATATGCCGAGTGGGAGTAAATCGATGCCACACGCCCCTCTGGGACGTGCGGCATTGAGCTGAGGAGAGACGTAAATGCGCGAGGCGATGGATCTGCTGGGGTGTTCTGGGGCGCTGCGATGAGGCAGCCGACCCTCAAACAGCTGCGCTATTTAACGGCCGTTGCGCAGCACCAGCATTTTGGGCAGGCGGCCACCGCGTCTCATGTGAGCCAAAGCACGCTGAGCGCCGGCATTTTAGAACTGGAAGAAGTGCTCGGCGTGAGCCTGATTGAGCGCAACAACCGCCGTGTATTTCTGACGCCGACGGGAGAGCAGGTGGTCACGCGGGCACGCGAGCTGTTGGTGGACGTCGAAGATCTGGTGTCTTTGTGTGCCGGCGCGGGTGAGCCCTTTCACGGCCGCATGCGGCTTGGTGTGATCCCAACCGTGGCGCCGTTTTTATTGCCGGAGCTCTTGGGCGAAATTCGCGACCTGTATCCAGAGTTCAAGTTGTACATCCGAGAAGCTCTGAGTCAGCCGCTGCTGGAAGCGTTGCAGGCGGGTGAGCTTGACGTACTGCTGCTGGCGCTGCCTTTTCCCGCAGAGCAGGTTGAAACGATGCCGCTGTTTGCTGATGAGTTTTTACTGGCCTGTCCTGAGTCTCATCCGTTGGCCACCCGCTCGCGCTTAACGAGTGCAGATCTTCGCGGCGAAGCCCTGTTGTTATTGGAGGAGGGCCACTGCCTGCGGGATCATGCGCTGGAAGCTTGTGAGCTTCGGGACTCGCAAATTACGATTCCGTATCAGGCGACCAGTTTGGCGACGATTGTTCAGATGGTGGCCAATGACATTGGCGTGACGTTGCTGCCGAGTATGGCGGTGAAGGCGGGCATAACCACCAATACGACGTTGTCTGTCAGGCACTTTGATCAGAGGACGATTACGCGGCAGATCGGCCTTATGTGGCGGAAAAAGACATCGCGGCGAATCGAATTTCGACAGCTGGGCGATTTGATAGCGCGGCTCGTGGCCACTTAACCGGAGAGGGTTATCGTCTTTTTCTGTTAACGCTGCCGCGCCGTTCACCGGTATGTTGCGTGCGGAACGGCTTCTCGCCCGCCTTTATCACTCGGTGCCGCTTGGGAGGCTGGCGTGGCGGGATGAGGTGAAGCGCCCCATTGCCGATCAAGTCACGTCGGCCCATCGCTTTTAATGTTTTTCGCAGCAATGGCCAGTTATCGGGATCGTGATAGCGCAAAAAAGCCTTGTGCAATTGCCTTTGTTTCAACTTTCGCACGGTATTCATCGTGCCGCTGTCTCTTCTAACCCGCTTTAAGGGGTTATAGCCGGTGTGGTACATCGCGGTAGCGGTTGCCATAGGTGACGGATAAAAAGTCTGCACTTGGTCGGCTCTGAACCGATGGCGTTTGAGCCATAGTGCCAGCGAGACCATGTCGTCGTCGGTGGTGCCCGGGTGAGCCGCAATAAAATAGGGAATCAGATATTGCTTCTTGCCGGCCTCCTTAGAAAAGCGCTCAAACATTTCGGCGAACCGATCGTAGCTGCCAATACCCGGCTTCATCATTTTGGACAGCGGACCGTCTTCGGTGTGTTCCGGCGCAATTTTGAGGTAACCGCCAACGTGATGCGTCACCAATTCGCGGACGTATTCTGGGCTTTCTACGGCTAGGTCGTAGCGAAGTCCCGAGGCGATCAATACTTTTTTCACGCCTTTGACGGACCGTGCCTTGCGATACAGGCTGATAAGAGGCGTTTGGTCAGTGTTCAGATTCTTGCAAATGCCGGGGTAGACACAGCTGAGCTTGCGGCAGGCCGCCTCAGTGGCTTTGTCTTTGCAAGCGAGACGCCACATATTAGCGGTGGGACCACCCAGATCAGAGATGACACCGGTGAAAGAAGGACTGGTATCGCGAATGCGTTCCACCTCTCTAACGATCGATTCTTCAGAGCGACTTTGTATAATTCGGCCTTCATGCTCGGTAATAGAGCAAAAAGTGCAGCCGCCGAAACAGCCTCGCATGATATTTACCGAGTGCTGGATCATTTCCATGGCGGGCACCGCCGCATCACCATAGGCGGGGTGCGGTAGTCGCTGGTAGGGCAGCTCAAATACCCAGTCGAGCTCATCCGTTTCAAGCGGGATCGGGGGTGGGTTTAGCCAGACCGCCCGATCGCCATGGTATTGAATTAACGGTAAAGCATTATGTGGGTTCGTTTCTTTGTGGAACACCCGAGAGGCGTGGGCGTAGAGCGCAGGGTCTGCCGTCACCGCTTCTGCCGAGGGCAGTCTGATGACATGCGTACTAGGATTCGTGCTCGCGACAAGCCGCACTGGGGTGGCAACTGCGACTTCTGCGTCAGGCTCAGTGGCGCAGGACTCGGCACTCATCCCGTCATAGGGGTTGGCATGGGCTTCAATGACGCCGGGTTCATCAATAGAAGTGGAGTCAATGACGGTTCTGCCCGCATAGGGCGACGTGACGACGCGAGCGGTGCCACGGATCTCAGTGAGCTGGTCAATGGACTCGCCCTGTGCCAGTCGATGTGCCACTTCAATGATGGCCCGCTCGGCATTGCCGAAGAGTAAAATGTCAGCTCGACTATCGAGTAACACCGAGCGCTTAACGCGATCGCTCCAGTAATCATAGTGGGCGATCCGTCTGAGGCTGGCTTCAATCCCGCCAATCACGATAGGGGTGTCTCGCCATGCCTCGCGCAGCCTCTGGCTGTAGACAGTGATGGCGCGATCGGGGCGCTGGCCTGCCACATTACCGGGCGTGTAGGCATCATCGTTGCGTCGCTTTCGATCGGCGGTGTAATGGTTGATCATCGAATCCATATTGCCGGCCGTGACCCCAAAAAATAGGTTGGGTTGGCCGAGCGCAGTAAATGCATCGGTTGAGCGCCAGTCTGGCTGCGCGATCATCCCGACACGAAACCCCTGGGCCTCTAAAACACGGCCAATGACGGCCATGCCGAAGCTAGGGTGATCAACATACCCGTCACCCGACACGATGATGATGTCGCAGCTGTCCCAGCCAAGTTGATCCATCTCCTCCCGAGACATCGGTAACCACGGAGCGGGTCCAAAGCATTCTGCCCAGTATTTCCGGTAATCAAAAATGGCAGGTGTGTCAGGTTTCATCGCTTTTCCGCTTGTTGGCGAACATCAGGGGGCACGTCGAGCTCGGCGCCGCAATGTTGACAGTATTGCGCCAAAAGACCATGCCCTTGTTTGGCACAAAGTGGGCAGTTCCAGGGGAGCGTTGGATTGGGGTTGCGCTGTCCATTAACGCGCTCCCAGAGTCTGCCGGTAATGATAGCAGTGGGCACGGCAATAATGGCGTACCCAACAAGCATACCCAAACCGGCTACGAACCGACCTGCCACTGTTTGCGGCACGAGGTCGCCATAACCCACGGTTGTGATCGTCACGACAGCCCAATATACGCTGACCGGTATGCTGACAAAGCCGTGAGCGGGTCCCTCAATCACATAGATCACGCAACCAAATATCACCACGACCAACATCACCATGACAAAGAAGACAAAAATGGACTTTGAGGTGCCGCGCAGTACGGCCAAAATTTCATTTAACTCGGCAAAGAGCGTGATAAGTCGAAAGATTCGAAAGACGCGCATCACACGGAGCAATCGGATGATGGCAAGCGGTGCCGCTTCAGGAAAAAATAAGGCGACATAAGTGGGGACAATGGCAAGGAAGTCGATGATGCCCCAGAAGCTCAAGAGATAAGCTGAACGCTTATGGCTGCACCAGAGGCGGGTCGCATATTCCAGCGTAAAGAGGCCTGTTAAAGCAAGCTCCAGCGTCCAAAAAGTGCTCCCAAAGCGATTGTGTAGCTCATCGACTGAGTCGAAGATAACGATAGAGACGCTCAGGAGAATCAGCGCAATCAAGGTGATATCGAAGCGCCGCCCAGCGGTCGAGCCGGTGCCAAAAATAATCACCTCTAGGCGGTGCCGCAACGCCGACTGCCCTGATTCTGGTGTATCGGAAAGGGGGTTCGGATGGTGCATTACAGAAGTTCCTGCAGGTCAGTCCACACACTTGAGACGATCAGGGGCTGCGCCTCGGCGGTTGGGTGAATGCCGTCTGCCTGCATGAGCGCCGGGTTCGTTGCAATGGACTCCAGAGGAAAATGGCCCAATACCGCATCGCTTCCCTCGATCGCCTGAGGAAAGCTCGCTCTGAACGCATCAATGTAAAATTTGCCGAGGTTGGGGGGGATCTCCATGGGCAATATCAGTACCTTGGCCCCGGTGGCTTCTGAATCGCGAACCATGGTGGCGAGATTGTCTCGCAGCTGGCCAATGGGGTATCCGCGCAATCCGTCATTCCCGCCGAGCTCGATGATCACGATGTCTGGCTGATATCGTTGTAATAGAGACGACAGTCGTCTCAAGCCACCGGCAGACGTCTCCCCTGATATACTCGCATTGACGACGGCGTAGGGCGCAGAGTGCTGCTTGAGTTTGTCTTCAAGTAGCGCCACCCAGCCTTGCTCCAGTGGAATTCCATACGCGGCACTAATGCTGTCACCCAGCACTAATATGGGGCCCGGCTCGCTGTCGGCACTGGCGGAGGACGTCACGCACCATAACGAAATCAATCCAAGGCAGAGCGCGAGTCGTAAGTCATGTGCGAGGGCACGCAGTATGATCAAAGTAAAACATCTCCTAAAAACCGTCTCGACCGCTGACGGTGATCTCGACATCTTGCGCGGCATCGACTTCGAAATTCCTGTGGGGTCGTCGGCCGCGATTGTGGGTGCGTCTGGATCCGGCAAGTCTACCTTGCTAGGGCTCCTCGCGGGGATGGATATCGCCACTGCGGGTCAAATATGGATCGATGGAGAGCTGCTGACTGATTTAAGCGAAGATCAGCGTGCGAGTTTGCGGGCCGAGAAGGTGGGGTTTGTCTTTCAGAGCTTTCAATTATTGCCTTCATTGACGGCACTTGAAAATGTGATGCTGCCGCTGGAATTAGCCGGAGTGGCGGGGGCCGCTGAGACTGCAGAGCGATTCTTAACAGAGGTCGGTCTTGAAAACCGGCTGGCGCACTACCCCACAACGTTATCAGGCGGGGAGCAGCAACGCGTCGCCATTGCGAGAGCGTTTGCTCGAGAGCCCCGTATTCTGTTTGCCGACGAACCCACCGGTAATTTAGATACCCGCACGGGCGAGCGGGTGGTCGAGCTGCTGTTCAAGCTCAATGCGACGGCGCGCACGACGCTAGTGCTGGTGACGCACGATGAGCAGCTGGCGAAGCAATGCGATCTTCGCTTCGGAATGGTGGCGGGCGAATTGCAGCCCCTCCTATGAAACTGTCCCTGATTTGGCGATTACTGGCCCGTGATTGGCGCGGTGGAGAACTGGGCATACTGATCGTTGCCTTGATACTGGCTGTCTCAGTGATCGTCGGTATCAGTAGTTTTGTAACGCGCCTCCAATCGGCATTGATGTCTGAAAGTGCGCGATTCTTGGCCGCAGACCTCGTCGTTGTGAGTCGCTCAGAGCTGCCGAGTGAGTGGGCTGAGGAAGCGGCGATATTAAACTTGCAGGCGACCGACGCGTTGGGATTTCCCTCAATGGCCGTCGCCGATATTGATCACATGGCCATGGTGTCGATTAAAGCGGTTGCAGATGGGTATCCCTTGCGAGGGACATTGCAGTGGTCATCTGAGCC
>CAJWWJ010000046.1 GCA_913048575.1 uncultured Halieaceae bacterium | reverse complement strand
TTAAATTGAATATTGGCGCGCTCTTTCACGTATTCGATACTGCCATTCGAGGACTCATCTGCGCCGTGTAAGATTTCTAAATTATCGTCAAAGGCCGCCAACCAAGGCGCCATTTTCTCTTCCTCGGTTCCCGGCAAAAATCCAATCTCCTCCGCCATAGGCGGCGTGGAGCGCGCGACGATGAGCTTATTATATTTACGTTGCTCAAGAATCGCATGGAGCCCGTAGGCTAGGGCTAGGAGTGTCTTACCCGACCCCGCTGGCCCGGTGAGCACCGTCATATCGACATCGTCATTGTCCAGCAGTCGCATCGCCATCGCTTGCTCGAGGTTGCGCGGCGCTAACCCCCAAAACCGCTGCTTCATCAAGTGATCATGGCTGTCCACTGCCAAGTAGGCATGAGCATCATCAAGATGATCAACGTATGCGATAAAGGCCTCATCATCGTAAACAAACTGGTTCGAGTAAACGTCCGGGAGTTCTGCTCGCGGGATACGATGCAGCGTCAAGCTATCCTCCCGCACGGTGTCTACCTGCTCGATCGCAGACCAAAAGTTCCCCGGAAATCGTTCATAGCCTGTTGATAATAAATCGATATCGTCGAGCACCCGATCATGACGGTAGTCCTCGACATGCTCGAGCCCAGATCCTTTTGCCTTGATACGCATATTGATGTCTTTGGTCACCAAACAAACAAACGCGTTGGGGTGATCGGCGTTCAGCCTCAGTGCAACGTTAATGATCCTGTTATCGTTAGCCTGATCTTCATTGGTGTTGAGAAAAGGGACCGTTGCGTCTTCAGTGATTAATTGATCGGGGAAAATTGCCAGCGTTCCCAGCCGACGCTCATCAAAATTTGATCCCGGAATCGGTACGCCGCTCTGAATGTCGTTGGGGGCTGAATTCCCCACCACTTTATCGATCAGCTGTATGGCAATGCGCGCCTCTCGGCTCACCGTTTTATCACGTCGATCCTTAATGCGATCGAGTTCTTCGAGCACGGTCATTGGGATCACCACGTGGTGTTCAGCAAACGCAGTCACTGCAGTCGGATCGTGGAGTAAAACGTTAGTGTCGAGCACATAAATCTTATGGTGCGCCGGTTCTAATGTCGTGATTCCACGGTTTTCAGCAGTGTTTACAGCCATATTGTGTCCTTATTAAAAGGGGAATTAAGCACGTAGCGAGCGCCACGAACCACAAGCGGGCACGCACTATAAGAGAAATGAAAAGGCGATAAATCTGCAGCACGCCATGCGTACTCAAGTGGGTCTGCTTAAGCGGCCGGAGTCGGCCAGCCTGAATCAACACAGACGGTGTCCTACTCTCCAAATTTCGGGCCATTCCAGTAAACCGATGTCCTGAGTCACTGTCAACGCCCCTACACTAAAATCCAACAGACTCTTCCCTGACAGGAGGCCAGAAGTTCGATAGCATCACGTCCTGACTTACACGTCATGGCACGGGGAATCGCTACGGACCCTAAGCCGCGGCAAGAATAACGCTGTAGGAGCCGATAACGGCTATGTTCAACCGCAATGCGATGGCACAACTCAAGGGACTTCGAGATGAACTCGAAGCCCAAAATGAGCGCACAGAGGCCACGGTGAAGGGAACACAACACCGCTATGGATTTGCGGTGACGGCTGACGGTCGAGAAATTTTTATTCCCCCGGATGAAATGCTCAAAGTCCTGCCTGGTGACAAGATCGCTATTTGTATTCGGCCCGCAAAAAAAACTGAGGGGAAACAGGGTAAAGCAGGTAGAACTGTCGCTGACATTGAGCGACTCGTTGAATCAGGCTTGAATGAGTTTGTGGGTCGTGTTGTTCAGAAGGGTAAAGCCACTTTCGTCGTGCCCGACTTACCCAATTTATCACGCTGGTTATTTATCCCACCCCACGCTCGCAACGGCATCACCGCCGGCGACCTCGTCGCCTGTGCTCTCCTCCGTCACCCGTTTAAGGACGGCAAGCCCTCAGCAAAAGTGTTGAAGCACCTTGGTACTGCAGAGACGCCAGGCATAGAAAATCAATACTGCGCAGCGCGAGCAGCGCTGCCCTCCGAGTGGAGCGACAAGTCAGCGCAGCCGTTAGTGCAGGCTGCCGCTCAGCAAACCCCGCTGCAAGACACGTCGCGTCTTGATCTCACCGACTTGCCTTTTGTCTCGATAGACGGGGCTCGCACCGTCGATATTGACGATGCTGTGCATGCAGAGGTGACTCAGCAAGGCTGGCAATTATCGGTGGCGGTTGCTGACCCAACCGCCTACCTCGGCGAAATGACCGAACTTCCGCTGTGGCTCGCAGAGAGAGGGGCCTCCGTCTATTTTCACGGCGACGTAATACCCATGCTGCCGGAAGCGATCGGACAATCATTGTGCGCACTCGCAGAGAATGTGGCACGACCTGCATTGGTTTGTCAGATGCAGATCGCTGAGACTGGTGAAATCGAATCGTATGCCTTCCATAAGGCCATCGTTCGCTCCCATGCCAAACTCACCTACTCGACCGTCGAGCGTTACATCGTCGGTGGCAGTGATGAGTTGATTGCACATACCAACCCGCTAGAAGCACTCGTACAGGTTTACCGCAAACTCCGAGAGCATCGTGAAGCACATGAACTCGTCATGGAAACTCGAAAGGAATACCGCTGGATTCTCGACGAGAATAAACAGATCGACAGCATCGAACGCTTCGAAAAAATGGCATCACAGTACTTGATAGAAGAGTGCATGATTGCGGCCAATAAATGCGCCGGGAAATTTCTCAGCGAAGCGCGAGCACCCGGGCCTTTCGTCAATCACCAAGGTTTCCGCACAGACCGCCTTGGAGAGGCGAAAACCTTTCTGCAGAAGCACCGCGAAGACCTCTCAGACGTCGCGATAGATACCATCACGGGCTATCGCACTGTGCTGGCAGACTTGGGACAGCATGACCACGCGCTGCCCCTTCGCGATATGGTCAATAGATTGTTGTCGCGAGCGCATCTGTCGCAAACCGCTGGCCCCCATATGGGATTGGCTACCGAGGTCTATACCAACTTCACATCACCCCTGCGCAAGGCGTTGGACTTTTATGTTCATCTACAAATTAGCGCGTGTTTAGCTAATGACCCCAGTGCACACTATCCGGTCGCTCAGCTAGCGGAGATCACACGATCGTTGGGTCGATCGCGAGCCGCCATTAATGCTGCCGATCGGCGACTAGCGGCCAATTACTTACAAAAGCTCAAGGCCGCCGGCCACGATCGCTTCAACGGTACCGTGAGCCATATCACTAGCTCGGGCTTCACAGTCAAGCTGGATGACTCGGGATTAGAGGGACTGATCGATTTGCGACCCGAGGCAGAAAAATTCAGTTTCGATAAGTGGACAATGAGTCTTACCAGTACCACTCGGCGCTTCCAGTTGGCCCAAGCGGTGGACGTGAGGTTCGTTGATGCCCCTGTCGAAGGCGATTTCCTCTCGCGCTTTGCGTTGGTAGACGGATGCGGCGTGAAGCCACCAAAAGAGCCCAAGACAGATACCGGCACCACCGATGACTCTGATTCAGAACCGGGCTCAGACCTCACTGCTAAGACAGCCACAGAGACAGTCGCAGACCCGTCAGCTGAGACATTCAACACCGCCAATGCCGAGAGCGGCGCGCTTGACTAGGCTGCTTTAATTAGGCCCGATGATCTCATCATAGCGGCCAGCCGGGCCTCTTCTTCCCCCCAACAATAAACACTCAGCGCGCCTCCCGCGATGCGCTGTGATGTCCGCTGTAGTGTCAGCAGACAGTGAATCAGCTAGTCTTCTGCCAGCAGGCCTTGCTATCGTAAAGCCGGTCGACCAATACGCGTTGCACAGCCCACATCTGAGCGCTCACTCATCACTTGATGATGAACGATTTTTAAAAGGAATCCATGATGCCCGATTCGGACATTGATCTACTGCTCACGGGTGACGAGCTCATGAGCGGCGATACGGTCGACAGCAACTCTGCCATGATTGCGCAGGCACTGATGCTGAGCGGCCAAAAGATTGCCCAAAAAGTCACCCTAGGTGACGAGCGTAAGCGATTGATGGCGGCACTCAGCGAGTCAACTCAGCGTGCTAGCGTCCTGATTATGAATGGCGGTCTTGGTCCCACCCAAGACGACTTAACCGCCGAGTTAATCGCTGCCGCTGCGGGCGTCCCGCTGGTGCTTCACCCCGATGCCGAGCAGCATGTGCGGCGCTGGTGTGGAGAACGCAGCATTGAGCCCAATGACGCCAACCTCAAACAGGCATGGCTCCCCGAGGGGGCGGAGCTCATCGACAATCCAGTCGGCAGTGCCGTCGGATTCGCACTCGACATTGCGGGTACGCTGGTTCTCACGACGCCCGGCGTTCCGAGTGAGCTGCGAGCGATGCTGCCAGCAGTTTGCGCCAGAGTGACCCATAAACTCGGTGGTGGCGAACTGTACCGTCTTAGGCTGCAAACGTTTGGAATAGGTGAGTCGACAGCACAAGCACTGATTGATGACGATAAGACGCACTGGCCAGACGATGTGGTGCTGGGTTTTCGAGCGGGCATGCCGCAACTTGAAATCAAACTCACCGCCTCGGCAGATACGCCGGATGTGCAACGTTGCCGGCAAACCTTAGAGCGGCTTTTTGGAGACCATATTCTGGGGGAGGACGACACGACCCTCGCCGGAGCAGTGCAAGCAGTGTTGCGCAATCAAGGTAAAAAGCTGGTGACTGCAGAGTCCTGCACGGGGGGGTTAATCGCCTCAATGATGACGGCCGAAGCAGGCGCCTCATCGGTGTTTGAAGCAGGCTTTGTCACCTACGCTAACGACATTAAGCAGTCCGTTCTGGGCGTCAGCGAAGCCACGCTAGAAACCGACGGCGCCGTGAGTGAGGCGGTGGTGGTGCAAATGCTCAGAGGCGCGTTGCAACGCAGTCACGCCGATATTGGTATTGCAGTCTCGGGCATTGCAGGGCCCGGGGGCGGCACTGATGACAAGCCCGTCGGGACAGTTTGGCTGGCTTGGGGCTCTGCTGACGATCTGCACACCTGGCACACCGTGCTGCCGACCGATCGCCGCATGTTCCAGCAGCTGGTCGCCGCGGCAGGGCTTGATCTGGTCCGGCGACAACTATTGGGCTTGCCCCGATTACCTCATTATTTTAGCCGCAGAGCGATTTGACGAAGTACTGTGTGGGAAGGCTCTAGGGCTGCAACCGGGTGATCACCCAACCGTCATCCGAGTGTTGGTAGCGGAAACGGTCGTGCAACCGATTCTCGCCACCTTGCCAAAACTCCCACGTCAGCGGTGCGAGTCGGTAACCGCCCCAGTGGGGCGGACGTGGAATCGGCCCATCACCGAAGCGGTTTTTCACCTCGCTCCACTGCGCTAGCAATGCGTCACGACTGTCGATCGCTTGGCTTTGCGCCGAGGCCCAAGCCCCCAGCTGACTGTCACGGGGGCGCGATGCAAAATAATCATCTGATTCGACTTCATCGATCTGAGCGATCTGGCCCGACACACTGACTTGCCGATCCAGTTCATTCCAAGGGAAGAGCATCGAAGCCATTGCGCTTTTTGCTAAGGCATCCGCCTTGCCGCTCTGGTAATTCGTATAAAACACCAACCCACGTTCATCAACTCCCTTCATCAAGACCATTCGCTGCCGCAAGCCAGCGTCGGCCTGACCCGTTGCCAATACACAGGCGGTCGGGTCTGCCAACCCGGCATTGATCGCTTGAGTTTGCCATTGCGTAAACAGATCAACAGGGTCTGACCAGAGGTCAGAGCGCCTCAGCCCGCCCAGCGTGTATTGCCGTCGGTACTCACTGAACCGCATGGCGCCCCCAAAAAAATGAGTGTGAACAAGGACCAGATTGTAGCGCAACAAGGTGCCCAAGCGGCGGGGCGTTATGGTAGCCTCTCCGGCCGTTTTCGTAGTCGTCACAGGCTATCCACTAAGACTAAAAAGACGCTTAGCGTCCAATGAGGACCCCATGCCGATCAGATCCTTCATCGCCATGCTATTACTCACGCCACTGACCCTGGCGCAAGAGACAGCGCCGCCGTTGTTTGCTGCCGATACACCGATCATCGATTACCAGAATCCCCAGCTGCCCGGCTATGGTCGCATCGGCATGGTGGTGAGCCCCGAAAAATTAGCGGGAGACATTGGTCTCGACATGCTCAAGCAGGGCGGTAATGCGATCGATGCCGCGGTGGCGACAGGCTTTGCACTGGCTGTCACCCTCCCCCGCGCAGGCAATCTCGGTGGCGGGGGCTTTATGCTGGTCCACCTTGCCGAAAGTGATGAGCAAATCTTCATCGATTATCGAGAGACTGCACCGGCTGCCGCCACCCGCGACATGTTTCTCAACGCCGACGGCACCGTCAACAAGTCAAAGGCGTATTTCTCGCGTCAAGCAGCTGGTGTGCCCGGTACGGTTGCTGGCCTGATTCATGCGCAGTCGAAATATGGCACGCTGCCGCTCGCCACCGTTATCCAGCCCGCGATTGATCTTGCGGAGCAAGGCTTCGATACCCCCCTTGCACTGCACATGAGTCTGACTTCCCGAGCTGAGCGTCTGGCGATGGATCCAGAGGCTAAACGGGTTTATCTTCAGGGAACCGCCAATGCACCCGCGCCCGGCGCGCTATTTAAGCAACCTGACCTCGCCCATACACTCCAGCGTATCCGCGACAAAGGTCGCGATGGTTTTTATGGGGGCGAGACCGCTGCGCTCATTGCGGCTGACATGGCCGCCAACGATGGTCTCATCACTGCCGATGATCTCGCGGGTTACCGCACGCTAGAGCGATCCCCGGTCCGCGGTACCTTTAACGAATTCGAAATTGTGTCTGTCGCACCGCCCTCCTCGGGCGGCATCCATATCTTGCAAATGCTCAATCTGCTGGAACCCTATCCACTAAAATCCTACGGTCACAACAGTGCGGAATACCTTCACCGACTCATCGAGAGCATGAAATTGGCTTATGCAGATCGCAGCCGCTACCTCGGTGACCCTGATCAGACCGTGGTGCCCACAGAGTCACTGATCAGCAAAGAGTATGCCGATGAACGCCGCCAACTGATTACCGCCAATCGGGCCAATACCGCTGCGTCCGTAGGGCCAGGTAACCCGATACCGGCAGAGAGTCGGGATACCACACACTACTCAGTGGCGGATGCGCAGGGCAATGTTGTCGCCAATACCTACACTCTGAACTTCAGCTTCGGTTCCCACATTGTCGTGCCCGGCACTGGCATCTTGCTGAATAACGAGATGGACGATTTTGCTGCCAAAGCAGGCGCCGCCAATGCTTATGGACTGGTGCAGGGTGAAGCCAATACCGTCGCGCCCAATCGGCGGCCGCTCTCTTCCATGACGCCCACGATTGTTTTTAAAGACGGCCACCCCTGGCTGGCCACTGGCAGCCCGGGGGGCTCTTTAATCATTACGACGGTGCTGCAAACCCTGCTCAACGCAATGGTGTTCGATATGAATATTGCGACTGCTGTGGCAGCGCCGCGGGTGCACAACCAATGGATGCCAGACCGCACACTTGTCGAGCCTGGCATCAGCGTCGACACCCAGCGGATTCTGGAGGCTTGGGGCCATAACCTCACACTGACCCAACGGACTATCGGCCGCGCCAACTCACTGATGATCGAGGATGGCTGGCTGCAGGGTTTTGCCGACCTGCGCAGGCCCGGTGGCCACGTTGCCACCGAGTGATCGGAGTGCTGTAACCGACACTCGAACAACCCAGCGGATCGCTGGGCACTGGCCTTACCGTCAGGTCTAGGCCAATCGTTTCCAGCCCTCGCTCAGCCCAGTGCCTATTGATCAGGCTTCGGCATCCGGAGCTTGTACGTTTGCCGTGCGATCGATACGAGATCGCCTTCGCAATCCCATATCTCGGTATCGGTCTCGGCCACTCCCTGACTCACATGCTTCGTGGAATGTCTGGCCAGCAGCGGTCCGGCGGCAGGCTTACGCCGCACCTGCACAGTGAGTTCCACCGTGGGTGCCCAACCGTACGCCCCAAAAATGGTGAAGACAGGGGGCGGCAAAATGTCAGCAAACATCAATAAGTCCAACGGTCTCGGTGCCGTGCCATCTCGGTGGGCAAGCCAGGCAATAAATTCACCCGAGCCGTCGGTATCGCCCTCAGAAAAGACCTTATGACCCCGCACCAGGCGCAGATCGACCCGCTGGTGAATCTCTAAATGCGACGCTGCCAATGCCGCTACGGTGTCGAAGGGGGGTACATCAGGTGGGGCGACATTGCTCCAATCTGGGCCTGAGAGCTTATCAAGATTCGTATAGGCGGCGGTTGCACGCAGTTTCAGCTGCCCATTCTGTCGCAGGTCGGCACTCGCAAAATGGGTGCTACGCGTCTCTGAGAGTGACTCGATCGCTATCTGCACAGGCCCCAGCTCGCAGGGCGCCAAATAAAAGGCGTTGATGCTGAGTGGGTCGGGCTGGCTCAGCGCCGCTGACAGCGCACGTCCCACTAGTGCTAACACATAACCGCCATTCGCCACTGAGCCAATGCGCCAGCCGCGGTGAATCTCTGCCGTCCAAGCGCCCTCAGCTAAGGGTATGACGGCTGTCTGTTCTAAAAACTGACCCATATAGGAAATCCTGATTCTCTAGATTGTGACCAACTCACCCCGGGCTTTGACCCCCAGCACGCAACACTGCCCACTAGGAAGGTCAAATTATACGAACACATGCATCACCGCTGAAACGCCATTTTTGCGGTTTCAGCGCTTTTTTGCCGCCATAGCGCAGTTGCTGGGGCGAGCTGATGGATTCATCCGTTTCGGTTCAACTGGCGCGGGGAGCCGTGTTTATATCCCGACATGCTTTTTGCCCTGACATCGCTCTATACTGGGGGGCCGAAAAGCGCGCCGGAGAAGGATCTTGGCCCACACGCGTCGTATGTCAGTCAGGCACGGAGTGCTGACTCTGACCCTGATCTGCTCAGGGCTTTTGCCTTGTGTGGTCATCGCACAGGACAGCGAAGGCGATACTGCAACCACTGACTCAATGCCTATCGTCGTCGACATGGCGACCCCTTCTCAACCCGAGTCTGAATCAGTGCTTGCAGACGCTCCCGCTATCGCGATTGACATGACCACGCCACTGGAATCTCAGCCCGAACCGGCCATCGTCGAAGAACCCAGCGCGCTGGGCGTGTACCGTGGCTACATCGAGTCGATGGAGACCAGCGCCGGCGCCTTTGCGCCGGGGTTGACCGAGCAGTTACTGGGGTTGGGGCTCAACCTGCAATCGCTGGACCGTCACGTTGAGGCGGCCAGGGTGCTGAAGCGAGGCGTTCACATTAGCCGCGTCCAGTCGGGCTTGTATGCCGCAGATCAGATCCCGTTACTCCGTGCCGAAATACGTAGCCTAGCGGCGCTGGGCTTGTACGACGATGTGAATGAACGCCAGACCTACCTCGCCCGCGTGGAATCAGAAGCGTTAGCCGGCACACCGGCATCCATTGCGGCACTGCTCGACCAAGCTGCCTGGGCAGAGCAGGCTTGGGAGCTGGGATTAGGCGAGGCTGAAACCCACCCCGAGCACCTTGCACGGAGTTGGGAATACTATCGAGTTGCTTATAACCAAAGCTCACAGCTCTACGGAGATCGTGCCCAAGCCTTACTCGCGCCACTAGAGGGCATGTTGCGCATTCATTATCGTTTTGGCCTCTTGCAAAAAGCCAGGGGGTCTAATGATGCGTTCAGGGTGGACAGCTTTAGACAGAGTTCGGCGCTCGGCGGCATCTATCGTCGCGGCGAGGCCGTGCTCTCGGCAATCTACGGCTTGAACTCGCTGCACGGCGCCGACGCTGGCGAGCAAGCAAGCGACCTGGCACGGCTCGGTGATTGGGCCTGGTGGATGGGCCGACGTGCCGACGCAACCAATTACTACGACCGAGCGTGGCGGCGCATCACCCCCCTGCCCGTGGAGATCGCAGATCCCACGCTGGCGAGCGCCCCTGATGACAACGCGGCAAGCCATGACCCGAACGGTCAGGGCGTTGACAGCGCCCCCCTCGCAACGGATGGCGCTACACAACCTGTCGATACTGACGACCCCGAGGTCGCGGAGACGAGCGTCTCAGATCAGTCAGCGGCGCCGAGTGACGTCACCGAAGTCATGGGCACTGCGCCCGCGCCCGCAACGCCCCTCATGACTGTCGCGTTTGATGGCGCGGCCAGTGAAGCCGCACCCACTGAGCCCAGCGCTCCGTCAGGTCCTCAGCCTGAAAGTGGGGTGGGGGGTGAGCAGTCCCTCGCTCTGGCAGCGGAACCCACGCCCGACTCGGAAGCAGCGACCACACCTACACCGCCCGAGGCGCCCTTGTCCGAAGATAACCCTCTGGTGCGCGCCGCGCTGTTTCAAACGGTGACCCCTCTGCCAGATATCGAGCAATTGCGCCGCTTGCCACCCTTCCGCCGAGACGACTCAGGGCCCGTAGTCGTGCAGCTGCAAATTAATGAGATGGGAAAAATCACGTTGCTGGAACAAGTGATCGCCAGCGAGGTCGTAACAGAGGAGACCGCAAGAGAAGAGGGCGACGACACGACGACTGAGGTGGACACAGCCGCCGAGATCAATGCCGTGCCCGACACGGCGTCAGATAGTGCGCCCGAGGTGCACAATAAGGCTCAGGTGGACCGCTTATTACGGACAATACGGCGCACTCGGTTTCGGCCTCGATACGAGGCGGGCGTGCCGGTAGAGACTGATATACTGACATGGTCTTTTGATCTAAACGCCACCAATAGGGACGCAATGGGACTGCAACCGCAATGAATACCCGCTCACCGATAAGCATCATGACCGTGACCCGCTTACTGCGCCTAACCATGGCATCAGCACTGATGGCGGTCATGCTGGTATTGATGGGATGCCCCTCGGCCAGCACACCCACCACGCCGACAACCCCATCGATGCCGACGCCCCCTTCTTCGCCTTCTAGCTCGAGCAGCAGTAGTTCCAGTAGTAGCTCTAG
>CAJWWJ010000045.1 GCA_913048575.1 uncultured Halieaceae bacterium | reverse complement strand
CCCGACATCCTGCTCCCAAAGCAGGCGCGCTACCAGACTGCGCTACACCCCGAAGCGGAGAGGAAACCTCTCCGCGCGGCGGGAGTTTACCGACATTGACAATATTGGGCAATGCGAAAGGAAATGCTTTTGTCTGATCACGAATTCTGGAAGAATCCCCGCCCAAATAACGAGGAGAATCGACATGACCGCAACAATACTCGACGGCAAACACGTTGCACAGCTCACAGAAGCCGCCCTGGCCGAGCGAGTGACTAGCATTAAAAGCCGCTCTGACGGCAGGACCCCGGTTTTAGCCACCATCTTAGTTGGCGATGATCCAGCCTCTGCGACTTACGTGAAAATGAAAAGTAACGCCTGTCAGCGCATTGGCATGGAGTCGCTGGCAATTGAGCTGCCGGCTTCGACCAGCACCAACGATTTACTGAGGCAGATAGAGGAACTCAACCTGAACCCCGACGTGCACGGTATCTTGCTGCAGCATCCTGTCCCCTCACAGATTGACGAGCGCGCGTGCTTTGACATGATTGCGCTTGAGAAAGATGTCGATGGCGTGACGTGCCTGGGCTTCGGACGAATGGCGATGGGGGAATCGGCCTATGGCTGTGCAACCCCACAAGGCATCATGCGTCTACTGGACCACTACGAGATCGCACTCTCAGGGCTTCACGCCGTCGTGGTCGGCAGAAGCCCTATTCTCGGCAAGCCGATGGCAATGATGCTCCTCGAAGCCAATGCCACGGTCACTATCTGCCACTCACGTACACGTGACCTGGAGAGCCATGTGCGCCAAGCGGACTTGGTTGTCGGCGCCGTGGGCAGACCCGAATTTATTCGGGCAGATTGGATTAAAGACGGCGCAGTGGTCGTCGATGCCGGCTACCACCCCGGCGGAGTCGGTGACATCGAGCTGCAACCGTTGCTCGAGAGAGCCAGCGCCGTCACACCGGTTCCCGGCGGCGTCGGTCCGATGACGATCAATACACTTATTCAACAAACGGTGCAGTCGGGAGAGAAGTCCCTCGCCTAACAAGTCACCTAACCCCGACGCCGCCATTGCGTGCCGTCGGGGCCATCCTCCAGCAGCACGCCCCGCTCTTCTAGCGTCTGACGAATCTCATCCGCTCGATCAAAATCGCGAGTGCTGCGCGCCAGTAAGCGCTCTTCAATCAGCGCCTCAATCTCCTCGGCAGCAGGGCCGTCCTGAGCATCACCGCGCTGAAACCACGTCTCCGGGTCCTCGCCAAGGAGCCCCAGCAACGTCCCGCCGATGAGTAAATCCGCCTTCGCATCAGCAATCTCCTTGGCGTCAGTCGCCTTATTCAGCGTCTTAGCGCTCGCGTGCAGTGTGGCGATTGCCTCAGGGGTATTGATGTCATCAAGCAATGCACGATAGACCGCAGTATTAATCGGCTTGAGCTCGGCGGGATCGATCCCACTATGAGGTCTGAGCGCACCATAAAACGCATCTAAGGCATCTTGGGCACTCTCCAACGCCTCCATAGAAAAATTAAGCGGAGAGCGGTAATGAGCTGCCAACAGCGCGAAGCGCAGCACCTCGCCAGGGTACCGCCCGCTCAACTCTCGCACGGTCCGCACATTGCCCAGCGACTTGGACATCTTTTCTCCGTCCATATCCACATAAGCGTTGTGCATCCAGTAGCGCACGAAGTCATCGTCGTAAGCACAACAGCTTTGTGCACGTTCATTTTCGTGGTGAGGGAAGATCAGATCTCGCCCGCCAGCGTGGATATCAATACTCCCTCCCAGATGCGCCTTGATCATCGCGGAGCATTCTAAGTGCCAACCCGGTCGACCTCGCCCCCAGGGGCTCTCCCAGCCAGGCTCAGCCGAGCTAGAGGGCTTCCAAAGGACAAAATCACCCGAGTGACGTTTATAGCTGGCCACCTTCACTCGAGCGCCGGCCAACATGTCATCGAGGTTGCGATGGCTCAGCGCCCCATAGCTGGGCATTGATTCGACAGCAAATAGCGCATGCCCCGCCTCCACATAAGCGTGGCCGCGTTCGATCAGGCGCTCAGTCAAAGCAATCATCTCGGGAATATGCTCAGTGGCCATTGGCTCGATCGAAGGAGGAAGGGCATTGAGCAGCGCCATGTCCTCGCGATAAGCGGTCGTGAACTCTCGTGAGACCTCGCCGATATCGCAGTTTCGCTCCACCGCTGCCTGAATAATCTTATCGTCGATATCGGTGATGTTGCGGGCGTAGACTACGTTGCTGTAGCGCGCAGACAAGAGCCGGTATAAACAATCAAACACCACCACCGGTCGCGCATTCCCAATATGAGCGTAGTTATAGACTGTTGGACCACAAACATACATCGTGACGCGGCCTTCATCGACTGGGGTAAAGATCTCCTTCACTCCCGACGCAGTGTTGTAGACCTTTAGATCAGCCACTGGATGCAGACCAATTATCACGGAGCCCAATGGTCATATTGAAAACAGGTGCCTCGCTTTGATGCTCGTAACGATCGGCGACAAAATAGCCCTCGCGTTCAAACTGATACACCTGCTCAGGCGCCGCGTTAACAAGCATGGGCTCTATCACCGCATCCTGCATCACCACGAGACTCTCCGGGTTTACTGCCTCTAGAATATCGTCGCAACGCCCCGGCGCCTCCTGAGAAAATAATCGGTCGTAGCACCTCACCACAGCCGGCACGCAGTGATCAGCTGACACCCAATGAATGACGCCCTTAGGCTTAATACCGTCGTCTGGGTCAGCACCGGGCTCCAAGGTGACACAACGCGCGAAGACGTGTGTCACGTTGCCTTCCGCGTCTGTCTCGCAACGCTCTCCCTCGATCACTATCGCTCCTCGAAGACGAACGCGCTTGCCTAATACGAGCCGCTTAAAATGCTTGTTGGCAGATTCTCTAAAATCCTGACAGTCGATGAACAGATCCTGACCAAAAGTCACCTCGCGCACCCCAAAAGCCTCATCGGCAGGATGGTTGGGCACCAACAATACCGACTCATTTGGCAAATTAGTGAGGGTTAGGCGCAGCGGGCGCAACACGCACATTGCCCGAGCGGCCGTCTTATTGAGGTGATCACGAACCGCACTCTCCAGCATCGCCACATCAACAATACTATCCGAGCGAGAGGTGCCAACCTCCTCACAAAAGTGACGGATCGCCGCCGCCGGATAGCCTCTTCTGCGCAGCCCTGCAATTGTGGGCATTCGAGGGTCATCCCACCCCGTCACCACATTAGCATCCACCAACTGCTTCAACTGCCGCTTGCTCGTTATCGTGTAACTCGTATTGAGTCGCGCAAACTCGATCTGCCGTGGGATATGAGGCACCGGCAAGTGCTCGATAAACCATTCATATAACGGACGATGGTCCTCAAATTCCAGTGTGCAGATCGAGTGGGTAATCCCCTCGATTGCATCCTCTTGTCCGTGGGCAAAATCGTAAGTCGGATAAATAGTCCAGTCCGTCCCGGTTTGGTGGTGTGCAACGTGACGAATACGATACAAAATAGGGTCTCGGAGATTCATATTAGGCGCGGCCATATCAATTTTTGCCCGCAAAACCTTTTCACCTTCGGCAACCCCCCCCGCCCGCATCTGCTCGAACAACGCCCGGTTTTCAGATGCGCTACGCTCTCGAAAGGGGCTGTTTTGGCCCGCCTCAACCAGAGAGCCCCGGTAGCGCCTTGCCTCCTCCGCTGACAGATCGCAGACATAGGCAAAGCCGTTATCAATTAAGTGCAGCGCCCATTGATAAAATTGCTCGAAATAGGATGAGGCAAACCGCACTTCCCCGCTCCATTCGTAACCCAACCAACTGACATCCTCTTGAATAGAGTCGATAAACTCTTGGCTCTCTTTCTCAGGGTTTGTGTCATCAAAACGAAGATGACAGCGCCCTCCAAACTGCTCGGCAAGGCCAAAGTTAACCGTGATCGACTTCGCGTGGCCAATATGCAGAAAGCCATTGGGCTCAGGGGGAAACCGTGTCACCACCTCGCCAATCCGACCCGCCTCAAGATCAGACTGAATTTGTGTACGCAAAAAGTTACTGCGCAATTCCGTTGACATACCCGCTCCCCTGATTTGAGGGCGGTACTATACCAATCCGTTGCGGGCCATGGCAGGGCATCCCGGTGTGTTTAATACAAATTTGGGATCGCAACCCCCCAACAACTCAGGTAGGATTCGCGCTTTCCCAACGACCCATTGAGGACGACATGCCAGCAGCGCACGTAACCATCGCCACGACCGTCGGTCAGATGACACTGGAACTAGACGCCGACAATGCGCCTAAAACCGTCGAGAACTTTCTTGCTTACGCGAGCAGTGGCTTTTATGACGGTACGATTTTCCACCGCGTCATTAATAACTTCATGATTCAAGGCGGCGGCTTCACCACCGACATGGAGCAAAAGCCCACTCAGGCGCCTGTCGATAATGAAGCGAATAACGGCCTTAAAAATGAACGCGGCACCATCGCAATGGCGCGAACTCAAGACCCGCACTCCGCGACAGCGCAGTTCTTCATCAATGTGCAAGATAACGACTTCCTGAATCATACCGGCGAGAACATGCAGGGCTGGGGCTACACCGTCTTCGGTAAGATCACGCAAGGCGAGGATGTACTCGATAAAATTCGCTGCGTCCAAACTGGCAGCCAAGGCGGCCATCAGGACGTCCCGACTGAACCGATTATCATCGAGAGTATCTCAGTCACAGAGTGAGGTGGATCAACGGTGCACCGACTATTTATTAGCGACTTGCATCTCAGTGATCAAACGCCGTCTGTAGAGACGGGACTCAATAATCTGCTGACTCGCGAACATGGCGTCGAGTCACTGGTTATTTTGGGTGATTTTTTCGAAGCATGGGTCGGGGATGACGATAACGACCCCTTCGCCCTGAGAGTCAAAGAGTCGTTACGACGGGTCAGTCTCGCTGGCTGCGAGATTCTCGTCTGCAGGGGAAACCGAGATTTCATGCTCGGTCAACAATTTGCTGCCGACATTGGCGGCACGCTCCTAGCTGATGTAACGGCTATGGAGGTGGCGGGTGCACCCGCCCTAGTACTTCATGGTGACACACTGTGCACAGACGATGCCGACTACCAGCAATTCCGCACCCTTGTACACTCGCCGGACTGGCAAGCCGAGATGATGGAAAAATCGATCGATGAACGTCGGGAGCTCGCACAGCAACTCAGGGCACTGAGCATCGATGCGGCAAGCAACAAGCCCGAAGACATCATGGACGTCAATGCTGTCGCCGTTGCGAAGCTGATGAGCGATCATGACGTCGCTACGATCATACACGGCCATACCCACCGACCCGCTAGACATCACCTGGCGTCAGGGGAGCGTATTGTACTGGGTGACTGGACCGCTCAACAGGGATGGCTGTTAAGAGAAAACGGCAGAGATCTCACCTTAGAGCAATTTAAGCTGAGCCAGTGACACCGCCTGGAGGCCCGCTATGAAAGCGAAACTCAGCGTCTGGGGACAGCACCAAGTCAGCTTCTAGGTCTCGAAAATACGCCAAGCGCCGGTCAAGTTCCTGAGCATCACACAAGGGCTTGGCGAGCGTCAGATAATCGTTGAAATGGCGGGCTTCGCTTTTCAGCAACGACACATAAAATGCTTTCAGCTCCGGACCTAAGGACGGCGCCAAACGCGCAAACCGCTCACAAGAGCGCGCCTCGATGAGTGCACCGACAATCAGGGTATCGACCAAACGCCCGGGCTCCTGCTTCCTCACTCCCTTATGCAGCCCCTGTGCATACCTCGACGCACTGAGAGGGGCATAAACGATGTCGCGGGATCGCATCAGCTTCAACACCTGCTCAAAATGCCGCAGCTCTTCCCGCGCTAATCGAGACATTTTATCGAGTAATCGCCCCTGTTCTGTGTACCGGTGCATCAGGCTCAATGCGGTTGCGGCAGCTTTTTTTTCACAGTTGGCGTGATCGATCAGCAAGGTGGCCTCCTGATGCGGCTTAAGCGCTTCACTGAGCCAACTGTCTGGCGTTGCACAGGGTAGAAAATCCTCCACAGGTGCCAGCAAATCCGCATCAGTGCTCATGGTGACGCCTGCCCAATGCCAGTGTCGCCGAACATATCGGTGGTTGCGATATAACGGTCGTAATGCGCTGAAGACAGCACCCAGAATTCCTCATCGATCTCATCTCGTAATTTGACCAATGGCTCTTGCCGATACGGGGGAAGCACCTCGAAACCAAATTGCTCAGGTTCAGTAATCTGTGTGGCACCCGCCTTTAGCAAGACAAACACATGGCAGTAGGGGTCATGGTCGGCTTGGTAGCGAATTTTCTGGACTTCTAACTGCCAGGTCAGCAACTTGAGGTCGGTGATGCGAAATTTATTGGCGACACAGAGGGCCAAAAATTGTGCCAACCGCTCGTCAATGGCTCGTTTTTGCTCCTGAGAGTAACCATTCCAGTGGATCACCTCGTGGGCGAAGCGCTTACACCCGCGGCAGACCACGTCACCGATGCCCGTCGAGCAGACGCCAATACAAGGGGTTTTAATAGAGATTAAGCTAGACACCGAGACTCCTTTCCACCCCGCAAGTCTAGCAGTTTCTCGCTACCACTCGGGGGCACAGGGCCTATGGATCGAATGAATGCCTAATATAGAATATTCCGCCTTACTGATTACGCACCAGCCAAGCTATACTCCGCGCGCTGAATCACTGCCGTAATGAGGAACCCTATGCTGGACGCCTATAGAGAACACGTGGCCGAGCGAGCCGCTCAGAACATCCCACCCGCCCCACTGTCACCAGAGCAAGTCGCAGCATTGGTCGAGCTGATTCAAGCGCCACCGGCGGGTGAGGAAAGCTTTCTCATAGAACTGCTGACGGAACGCGTTCCACCGGGTGTAGATGAAGCGGCCTATGTTAAGGCAGGCTTCCTGTCATCGATCGCAACAGCAGAGACAGCCTGTGCGCTCATTGATAGAGAGCAGGCAGTTTCGTTACTTGGCAACATGCTGGGCGGCTACAACATTGGTACGCTGATTGGTTTGTTAGACGATGACGAAGTCGGTGCCAGCGCCGCGAGAGAATTGAAGCAGACCATTTTGGTCTTCGACGCTTTTCATGATGTGCAACAACTCGCAGAGAACGGGTCAAAAAATGCCCAATCGGTGCTCGAAAGCTGGGCAGCGGGAGAATGGTTCACCGATCGACCGGAGGTGGCAGACTCACTCAAAATGGTGGTTTTCAAGGTTACTGGAGAGACCAATACAGATGATCTCTCACCCGCTCCTGATGCTTGGTCGCGGCCGGATATCCCACTTCATGCGCTGGCGATGTTTAAAATGGCCAGAGACGGCATCGAACCTGATGCACCCGGCACCACAGGCCCACTCCAACTGATCAAGGAGATTCAATCGAGCGGATTACCCGTGGCCTTTGTCGGCGATGTCGTCGGCACAGGCTCTTCGAGAAAGTCTGCTACGAACTCGGTGCTCTGGTATTTTGGTGATGACACACCGGGCATTCCTAACAAGCGTGCCGGCGGTGTTTGTATCGGTGGAAAGGTGGCGCCGATTTTCTACAATACAATGGAAGACGCTGGGGCACTGGTATTTGAAGCCCCAGTTGATCATCTCCGCATGGGTGACGTCATCGAAATACGACCCTATGAGGGCGTCATACTGTCTGAGTCAGGCGACGTCGTATCAGAGTTTGCCCTTCGATCTGATGTGCTACTAGACGAAGTGCGTGCCGGTGGACGCATCAACCTGATTATTGGCCGGGGCCTAACCACTAAAGCGAGGCAAGCACTCGGGCTCGAAGAAAGCGAACTTTTCCGAAAGCCAACATCGCCCAAGGCATCCGATAAAGGCTATACACTCGCTCAAAAAATGGTGGGACGAGCCTGTGGTGTCGAAGGCATTCGCCCGGGCACCTATTGCGAGCCACAAATGACGACGGTGGGATCCCAAGATACGACCGGGCCAATGACCCGTGATGAGCTTCAAGATCTAGCCTGCCTCGGCTTTTCAGCCGACCTTACGATGCAGTCTTTTTGTCACACCGCGGCTTACCCCAAACCCGTTGACATCAATACGCAGCACACATTGCCAGACTTCATTACCACTCGTGGCGGGGTTTCGCTGCGTCCCGGCGACGGCATTATTCATAGCTGGTTAAACCGGATGCTGCTACCCGATACCGTCGGCACTGGGGGTGACTCACACACCCGGTTCCCAATGGGAATCTCGTTTCCGGCCGGCTCCGGATTGGTGGCCTTTGCCGCCGCAACCGGCGTGATGCCTTTAGACATGCCGGAATCGGTGTTAGTGCGCTTTCGAGGCGAGATGAAGCCCGGCGTAACGCTGCGCGATTTGGTTCATGCCATCCCTTACTATGCCATACAGCAAAATCTGCTGACGGTAGAAAAGAAGGGTAAGAAGAATATCTTTTCAGGCCGTATTTTAGAAATTGAGGGGCTAGATTCACTGACGGTTGAGCAAGCTTTCGAATTATCCGACGCATCGGCAGAACGCTCCGCCGCAGGCTGCACGATCAAGCTGGGCGAGGAGACTATTGCAGAATACCTGCGCTCTAATATTGTCTTACTGAGGTCGATGATCGCCGAAGGTTATGGCGACGCCCGAACCCTTGAGCGGCGCGCACGCAATATGGAAGCCTGGCTAGAGAATCCCAACCTACTCGCGGCAGATAACGATGCCGAATACGCCGCGGTGATAGAAATAGATCTTGCAGAGATTGATCAACCAATCGTGTGTGCTCCCAACGACCCAGACGATGCACGACTGCTGTCCGAGGTCCAGGGTGATAAGGTCGATGAGGTGTTTATTGGTAGCTGCATGACCAATATCGGTCACTTTAGAGCGGCCGGCGAGCTCTTAGAAGCCCATGGTGCACCGGTGTCCACGCGAATGTGGATTTGTCCGCCTACGCGCATGGATGAGAACCAACTCATGGAGGAAGGCTACTACGCGATCTTTGGACGCGCAGGAGCGCGCACAGAAATGCCAGGGTGCTCATTGTGCATGGGAAACCAAGCTCGCGTTGCGCCCAAATCGACGGTGCTGTCGACCTCTACGCGTAACTTTCCAAATCGACTAGGTGAAGGTGCCAATGTGTATTTAACCTCAGCCGAGCTGGCCGCGGTAGGCGCCCTACTGGGCAAGCTCCCAACGCCCGCAGAATATCTCGAATACGCAGTCAAAATCGACTCCATGGCCGATGAGATCTATCGCTATATGAATTTTGACCGAGTGCTGGCATTTCAAAAGCTGGCTGAGGACGGCCAGCGTATTGCCGCGACCATCATCGACGAGGTGGCGTAGCCGGAACGCTCAGCGGCCCTGCACAGCTGAGAAGCCTTTAAGGCAATCAGCTTGCAGGTCCTCGAGATCCTCGAGGCCAACAGCAATACGAACCAGACCCTCGCTGATACCAGCCGCCGCCCTTTGGCCCTCGGTGAGACGCCCGTGAGTCGTCGATGCGGGGTGAATGATGGTCGTTTTCGCGTCGCCCAGGTTCGCCGTTAAGGACATGAGCTGAGTATGATTAATAAAGCGCCAAGCTGCCTCACGTCCACCGGCAAGCTCAAAGGCGATAACAGCGCCAAATCCTCGCTGCTGCGAAGTCGCCAGAGCGTGGCCCGGGTGGCTCGTTAGACCACAATAGTGCACCTGCTCAACGCCTGATTGCTCTGTCAACCACTCTGCCAGGCCTTGCGCATTCTGGCAGTGAGCGCGCATACGCAGATCCAGTGTTTCAAGGCCCTTCAACATAATCCAAGCATTGAAGGCGCTCATCGTCGGTCCACAGGACCGATTGAAAGCTACCACTGGCGCAATCAGCGCTTCACTACCCACCACCGCGCCACCGAGTACTCTGCCCTGCCCGTCTAAGTACTTGGTTGCAGAATGAGTCACGATATCGGCGCCCAACGCCAGCGGGTTCTGCAGTGCAGGAGTACAAAAACAATTGTCGACCGCAAGCATCGCATCAAGATCACGACTTAACTGCGCGAAGGCAGGCAGGTCTGCGATCGCGTTAAGGGGATTCGACGGCGTCTCCAGAAACAAGAGGCGCGTGCGCGGCGTTGCCGCGTCGCGCCACGCATCAATCTGAGTTAAGGGAACAAAACTGACCTCGACGCCAAATTTTTTCAATACATTATCGAACAGACCCACGGTTGCTCCAAACACATCCTGCGAGCACAGGACGTGATCGCCCGAACGCAAATGCGTCATACACAACGCCAAAATAGCTGACATACCCGAAGCGGTGGCAGCCGCCACTTCTCCCTGCTCCAAGGCGCACAGTCGCTCCTCAAATCCTCGAACGGTGGGGTTGGTGTACCGCGAGTAGACATTGCCTTCGATCTCTCCGGCAAACTTGGCCTCGGCGTCTTCAGCCGACTCGAAAAGGAAGCTCGACGAGGTGAAAATTGGCTCTCCGTGCTCTGCTTCGTGTGTGCGCCTAATGCCCGCGCGCACCGCCTGAGTGCGCGCGCCCGATGAGCTCAGCCAATCGCCAGAATCGTCCGTCATCGTTCAGCTATCATTGTGCAGGCCCACCACTGCGCCGTCACTGACTCCTACTGCGTCGCTATGCCGTTTCGCACTGTCTGCACGCGCCGCCTGTATCGACTGCAGATAGTGCTCGTCGATATTGCCGGTCAAATACTCGCCATCAAAAACCGATGACTCAAAACCGTCAACGGCTGGATTACCCTCACGTGAACAGGCCAATAAGTCCTCAAGATCCTGGTAGACCAGCCAGTCAGCGCCAATTTCTGCGCGGACTTCTTCAACCGTGCGCCCATGGGCAATGAGCTCATCGGCAGCCGGCATATCAATACCATAGACATTGGGAAAGCGAACAGGAGGTGCCGCCGAGGCAAAATACACCTGTTTGGCCCCAGCTTCTCGTGCCATCTGGATAATCTGTCCGCAGGTCGTACCTCGGACAATAGAATCATCTACCAAAAGCACTGTCTTGTCTTGAAACTCCAGCGGTACCGGATTGAGCTTTTGCCGCACCGATTTTTTGCGCTCGCTCTGACCTGGCATAATAAATGTTCGGCCAATGTAGCGGTTCTTCATGAACCCTTCGCGGAACTTGACGCCCAACTCATAGGCCA
>CAJWWJ010000044.1 GCA_913048575.1 uncultured Halieaceae bacterium | reverse complement strand
TGCTTGCAGTGGTCTTCACGCATACTCCCGGTTCCGGCTAAACGTCAGTCGCCGCGGTCAGACGCGAGCCGTTCAGATTCCGCCACGTCCATCACAAACCCCATAAATTGATGTGGGGTCATTGCGCCAGCCAACAAGACCATAGAACTGTCAGTATTGCCACCCAGCATTGCCTGTCACTCTCGCTTTGGCGCATCAGCATCGCCGGAAATGGGCCTGCCGTTCAATGACATATTACCGGCTACATCAATGGTCCATTCAGTGCTCTGCTTAGTGACAGACGCTCGCCCCCCATCCTGGATAAAGCACTCCTTAGCTCCGAGAAGCCTTTGCAGTGTGCCCAACCCTGCGCCGCCATCCTTGATTCTCACTAAGGCAGGGCCAACCAATAGGGCGACCACCGCGTACGCTGACGAACGGGCGCGACGCCGGCCCCTCGATCGAGTCGCAGTGCCACTGCGCCGGCGGTAGCAGTGTTCAACACTACCGGCTGCCCTGCCCGCGCCAATCGCGCTAGCACCTCATCGTGGGGGTGGCCAAAGGCATTGGCGAACCCAGCGCTGATCAGCGCCCAATCTGGGCGGGCCCATTTGAGCAGTGCGTAACTCGTCGAGGATCGACTGCCGTGATGCGCCACCACTAAGTGAGTGGCCGCCAATGCGTCTCGCCAAAACAGCACTAACTCCCTTTCTTTACTCGATGACATATCGCCAAGCACCAATACCCGCGCCTCGGCCGTGCTGATCAACAGCGCACAGGATTGGTCGTTGCGACTCAATTCGTCTTGACCAGTGCCATTCAGGACCAAAAATTCAACCGACTCCCAGCGCCACCGCTCTCCATTGCGGCAGGGTTCTCCGGCGAAGCCCAAATGACGCCCAATGGGAATTTGCTGCCGTATCACATCGAGCCCGCCGCTGTGATCACGATCACCGTGACTGATCATTACGGTATCGAGCGCATTGATACCGTGGTCCCTAAAATACGGTAGGAGTACTTTGTCAGCCTGCGTGAGCTGATCCGGTCTCCCGTCCCCCGTGTCATACAACAGGGCACGATCCCCTGACTGCACGATCAGCGCGAGGCCTTGTCCGACATCTAGCACGGTCAGCGTGACCGCCTCACCTGCCTCATTCACGTCAACCGCGGTCAGTGCAGCGCCCAGCAAAAGCGCCATCGCTCGTCGAGGGTAGTGGGCCCAAAGCCCGATTGCCAACACCCCCATAAAAAAACCAATCCAACTCAAACCACTCTGAATCACACCGATCGATCGGCAATACTGCAACACCATCGAAAGCGCGGGAACGAGAGATTCCCAAGTGATTCCACACAGCCGCCACAGCCACTCCGCTAAGGACGGTGTCCACTCTGACAAGACAAGTCCGATCAAACCCAACGGCACCATCACCGTGGTCACCAACGGCACTAACACCAGATTGGTCGCCATACCTAACCAGCTGGCCTCACCGAACCAAAACAGCGTCAGTGGCGTCAAAAACACCACCATTTGCAGCTGCAAGGCAACCAAACCGAAGTGCTTTCTATTCCCCCGTAGTCCACAGACGAGCAACCAGGTCGCGCAGGCGCTGAGCCAAAAGCTGGCGCCTAATAACACCCGAGGGTTCCATAACACCATCGCGACTAGGGCGAGCAGTAAGGCCCGATCACTCCGCGTTGACCATCCAAATATTGTGGGCACCTGAGTCATCGCCAGCATTAAATAAGCGCGAGTCACCGGCAACGTCGCGCCGACCAAGACGGCATAAACGCCGGTGATCACAAGCACTGCAATGGCAATACAACGGCTTTGACCATGATCTCCAGGAAAGGTAACAAATCGACGGGGCAAGCCCAATATCAGCTGGCACAGTGCAGCCAATAAACCGATATGCAAGCCGCTAATCACGAGAATATGCACCACGCCAAGATGGCGAAAATCGCGCCACCTGTCGCGATCGATTCCCCGAGTGTCGCCCAATACCAGCGCGCGCAAAATAACCCAGCCTTCTCCTGCTCTCTCAGACCACTGCGCCAATCTTCTCACTCTAAATCGCTGCAGCAGACCAGGCTCATCGACTGTTCGCCACTCACCTTTCAAACTCCCGCTCGCATCGACACTGCGACTGGCAGATCGAGCTTGGTCGGGAACGCTTCCCGGGTTCCATTGACTCGGTAATGGTTTCAGCTGGACGCGACCCGTCACGGTGGTGCCATACTGCATTGCTTTATGTCGCTCATTGTTCGCCACATACTGGCGAATCCACACACGCCGTGGCCCGTGGCAGCCCGGGTCAACGACAACCACCCGATCCAGTTCGGCACTCACCTGCCACTGATCAGCCGTTAATTGCTGCCAACGAGGCAGTGTTGAAATGCGCCCGATGACCGTGTGCTCTTGTCGCATACAGGCCTCTGGCAATCGCGACTCATGCCACACCACACCGTTGATCGCGCCCAAGATCAACCCGACCAGCCCTGCAAACACGGGTGCAGTTCGCCAACGGGCCGCAACGGGTAACAATAGCGTGACGGCTAATCCCCAGTGCGGCATGGGCAAGCCTAAGCTCACAGCGGCACCAAGGCCCAATGCCGCTAGATCGCAATCGCGCAGTGGCATCATCAGCTAACGAGGCCCACTGGATCAGTCAACATTCGTCTCACTAATCGTTTGTCACACACCGGCGATAAGTGAACCAACTAATACCAGTATCCCAAACATCTCTGGACAAATGTGCTTGCTAAACGACTATCATGACGCTTCCCACTACTGTTCCCTGCTACGACGCCCGGATGCTAAAAAAATATCTTACGAAATGGATTCCGAATCCGAGTCGGTTGCGGCAACATCGATCACTGCGATTATTTGGTAGCTGGACGGAGGAGTCCCGGCTTTGGCACCTGAGTCGACAAAGCGCTTCGAGAGCGTTCGCCATTGGCTTGTATTGCTGCATGCTGCCTATTCCAGGACAGATGTTCATCGCAGTGGCGCTCGCCATCATCTTTACCGCCAATCTGCCCATCAGCTTCGCGCTGATCTTCGTCACCAACCCGTTAACCATGCCAGCGGTTTTTTACGGGGCTTATAAGTTAGGCGCCTGGATCATCGGCACCGACCCCATCGACGTGGAATTTCAGGCCTCTTGGACATGGTTTACCCAGAGCCTTGAGGACATTTGGGTACCGCTGGTGGTGGGATCGCAAGTTCTGGGCATTCTGCTTGCCGGACTCGGCTATCTGGTCATCGACGGCCTATGGCGAAACGCCATTAAACGTCAATGGGAAGCCCGCCAGCGCAAAAGAAATCAGTGAGTCAGCGTATCCGCCACCGGCAATGAGGCAGCTCTCAGTGCCGGCACGATTGAGGCCAGCACAGAGAGCGCCATGGCGATCGCTGTGGTCATCGCAAAATCCTGCCAGCGAATATCAACCGGCACGAAAGCCAGCGGGTAGACGTCGGTTTCGAGTAATGGATAATCCAGCCACTGTTCAAGCCCGGCCGCCAAATCGGGGGCAAAGAAAGCCATCACGGCCCCAAGGCATACGCCAAGTGCGCAGCCCACTGCGCCAATCATAGCCCCTTGTAAAAAAAATATCGTGACAATATCCGAGGCTCGAGCACCCATCGCCGTCAACATCGCAATCACTTTGCGGCGATCAGTGACAACCAGCATCAGCGCCGACACCACATTAAACGCCGCGACAAAAATAACGATCAGTAAAATGAGCCCGATCAAATCGCGTGACAACTGAATAGCGGAGTAGAGATTGCCGTGAGTCCGTCGCCAGTCCGTCACGTGAAATCCCGATGGCACCTGCCGGGCCACTTGCCAACGCATCTGGCTCGCCGCAAAAACATCTGTTAACTGCAGCGCCAACCCTGTCGTCACCCTGCTGGACTTTGCAAACGGCTTAAACGTATCGTGATGCACCAGCGCCAGCACCTCATCTAACTCCGTTTTCGAATCTAAAACCGCTGATAAGTGAACACGAATGGGCTCCAATCCCAGCGTCGTCTCTGCAGGCAAAATAAACGTCACCCAATCGCCCACTGCCAAATCAAGCCGAGAGGCCAGTGCGGCACCCAGAATCAAGCCGTCAGTATTCCACTCGGACAAGGCGGGTTTCACCAAGCGCGAATAATGAGCAACTGATTCTTCGCCGATCGTGCTCAGGCGCGCCGCCGTGACAGACTGACCCCGCATCAATAAGGCATCGGCTGTCGCAAAATAGCGCACTTTGGTAATACCGGGGTCACGCGCGAGCTGCTCTGCCAGCACCTGCCACTGAGTCGAGGTATCGGAACTTGTCACCTCCACATGAGGTACCAAAGACAGAATGCGCTCCCGCATTTCCAAGTCGAACCCATTCATGACTGACTGGACCGTCAGCAGAATCGCAATTGCCAATGCCATCCCGACAATCGCAATGCGAGATAAAAAGGCCGAAAGGCCCTTGCCCGGATCTAATGTTTGCCGGAGAGCGATATCAAAACGCAGTCGCCACGGCACTAGGGCTGCTCCAGCTGTCCAGCTTTTAAGACACATTGCCGATCCATTTGATTCGCAATGATCGGGTCGTGGGTGACGACAATGAAAGCGGTAGCGCTGGCCTTCAGGGCAGTCATCGCGGACAACACTTGAGCCGCGGTATCGGGATCAAGATTACCAGTGGGCTCATCCATCAATACGCAGGCGGGCTCATTCACTAACGCTCTCGCAATCGCTACCCGCTGACGCTCCCCTCCTGACAAGGCGGCCGGACGATGTGATAAACGATCGGAGAGGCCCAACTGTGCGAGTAAATCGCCGGCACGCAGCTGCGCCTCCCGTTTGCTACTACCACCGATACGCGCTGGCATAGCGACACTCTCGATCGCTGAAAACTCGGGTAGCAGATGATGCATCTGAAAGACAAAGCCCAACCGTTGATTGCGCCAGTAACTCCGCTCACGATCCGTCATCTCGGATAAAATGCGGCCGTCCACTCTGACGACACCTGATGTGGGGCTGTCTAAGCCACCTAACAAATTGAGCAGCGTAGACTTACCGGACCCAGAGGCACCCACCACCGCCACCCATTCCCCGGCGCTCATGGCTAGGTCCAAATCAGTTAGCACTTCAATATCGCGCAACCCATCGGAATAATGCTTGGTCAGCTGCTCGGCTTGTAATACGAGGTCAGACATAGTTCAACACCTCTGCAGCGGGAATGCGTGATGCGCGCCACGCGGGGTAAACGCTTGCTGCCGCGCTCAGCGTGAAAGCAGTAGCGATAACAGCCACCACGTCGCGCCACAGTAAGAGTGAGGGCAAGCCGCCAATGTAGTACACCGCAGGATCAAACAAGACGACCCCTATCACCTGCTCAAACCACAGCGACAAATCGGAAATAGAGACCGCTAGTCCAATGCCCAACACCGCACCAAGTGCAATGCCCACCAATGACAGCAGTAACCCATGCCCCAAAAATAGCAGTAATAAGTGGCGAGTTGATAAGCCTAATACCTGCAAAATCGCGATATCGCCTCGTTTCTCGGTCACCGACATCGTCAGCGTAGAAATCAGATTAAATGCTGCAACCAAAATAACCGAAGTCAGCAATATACCCACGGTGATCTTCTCCATCTTAATCGCCGCGAATAACGAGCCCTGTGAGGTTGTCCAATCACTCAGAGTCATCGGCTGACTATCCAGTGCGCGATAGACCGCCTGATCCGTCAAGGCTAGCTGCCGATCGGTTAACTTGACCTGCACGCCCTGCCTACCTGATGTTCTGAGCAGTCTGCGCGCCGTCTCATACGACACATACGCCTCTCTCGCATCTGGCCCCGCACCGACCGAAAATAACCCCACCACCGTCAACAGACGGCTCTTTGGATACACACCCAGCGGACTGACGGTCAGGCGGGGCAAAAAGACCTCCACCTCATCCCCGGGTGAAACCCGCAACATGCGCGCGAGATCAGCACCCAAAATCACAGAGAAAGGCTCGCTTGTTAGGGCATTGAGCTCTCCCGAAACCAGATGCGCGCCAAGATTGACCACGTTGGTAAGACCGTCCGTGGGCGCTCCAATGAGTGTGGCGCCACGAGTACGCTCCCCTGCTTGCAACAAAGTCGTCGCACGCTGAAACCGGGTGGCCGCCACTGCACTGGGTTGCTGCCTTGCCCGCCGAGCCAATTCGCTCAGTCCGTCTGCGCTCGGCGTTGAGGGTTCAAGGATTAAGTCGGGAGTCACTGACAGTAAGCGCTGGTGCAGCTCGCTGGAAAAGCCATTCATCACCGAAAGCACCATGATGAGTGCTGCGACCCCAAGCATCATTCCAATGAGTGAGGCCATTGCCACAAAACGAGTGAATCGGCGCTGCCCACTACCGAGGCTGAAGCGGAGGATAATTTCTAGTGGTAGCGGCATATGAATGGCCATAGGACTCAACGAGTTTAGTCCGGTTCTAGCATCACCGATTTGGCGATTGACTCTGATCGCCGGGATCAAACGCTTGGACAGTTGACGGCGTCATTTCCGTGTCACAGCGTTGCGGATCACCGCCACAAATTTCGCAGTCTTGGTTGATTCCCACCGCACCAAGACCGCCACAGGATCCCTTGATCGGTGCACGACCGAATATGACGCCGACAGACATGGCCGTCATGATCAAAACGAATACCAACAACGCGAGCAAAAAAGTCATTTTCTATTCCTTGAGTATCGGCCGCTATGGGGCAGCCGCTTCTATCCATTGCGTCATAGATGAGCTCGTCAGCGTCTCGAGCTGGTTGCCCGAGCGTCTCAACAAATACACCGCTAAATCCCGCTGTTCGGCCACTGCTAAGGCTTGAGTCGAGCCCATCACCGTTAATGCGGTTGCCCACGCGTCCGCCATCATCGCAGAGCCATGCACCACTGTCACGGAGACAAGATCGTGCTGAATGGGATACCCCGTCAATGGATTGATGAGGTGGGAGTAACGCCGCCCTTCATGTTCGAAGAAATTACGGTAATCACCCGACGTCGCAATACCCACATCCGTCACCGCCAATGCCGCCTGCACAGCGCCTCGAGTCTCAGCAAGCGGGCTCTCTACCGCAATGCGCCAGGCATCGCCTCGCGGACTCAATCCCCGCACGCGCACTTCGCCGCCAATCTCCAACATATACTGCGCAACGCCCGCCTCATCTAACGCGTCCGCGCCCAAGTCGACCGCGTACCCTTTGGCTAAGGATGAGAAATCCAGCGCCAACCCCGGCACCTTTTTAGCGAGCAGACGAATTTCAGGTTGCCAAGACAACTGTTGCCCCCCCACCGAACGCATCGCATCTGTGACGGCTAATGGCGTGGGAAAGCGCGTGGGACCCTCTGGGCCAAACCCCCATAACTCAGACAACGCGCTCACGGTCACATCATAAGCGCCGCCGGTCGCCTCATTTAAGGTCAAAGCCGTCGACAATACGTACGCAAAATCCCAATCGACCTCAACAGGTGCATCGGCGGGCAACGCGTTGAAACGGCTAATGAGGCTGGTCGGCTGATAGTGGTTCATGCTGCTGTTGACCAGCTCGAAAACCGATTCAATCTCGGCACGCACCGCAGTTGGGTCAACTACCTCACTGGCATTGGTGTAGGTCAGTGACCAGCTGGTGCCAAAAACAGCGCCACCCATGGTGACAGGACGGTCATCGAAACCACACCCCGCTAAACAGCAAAAAGCCAGCACAAGTGCTGGCCTTAAGCAGTGCTTAATGCTCAGTATCATCCGCCGAAGTCGTCGAGGAAAATGTTTTCCCGTTCAACACCCAGATCCAGCAACATATTGATGACGGCCGAATTCATCATGGGCGGACCACACATGTAGTACTCGCAATCTTCTGGCGCGGGATGATCTTTGAGGTACTCTTCATAGAGGACGTTGTGAATAAAGCCCGTTAGGCCATCCCAATTATCTTCCGGCTGGGGATCTGACAGCGCCACGTGCCAATTGAAATTCTCGTTGGCCGCGTCCAATCCATCATAGTCTTCGACATAGAACATCTCTCGCAGAGAGCGCGCGCCGTACCAGAAACTGATTTTACGATCGGTGCCAAGTCGCTTTAACTGATCAAACAAGTGGGAGCGCATCGGTGCCATACCGGCACCGCCGCCGATGTACACCATTTCACTGTTGGTTTCTTTCGCGAAAAACTCACCGAAGGGGCCATAGACATTCACCGTGTCGCCTGGCTTTAGATTAAACGCCCAACTCGACATGATCCCCGGTGCAATTCCCTCACTGCCCGGAGGCGGTGTGGCAATCCGAATATTAAACTTCACAATGCCTTTTTCTTCTGGGTAGTTCGCCATGGAGTAAGCGCGAATCGTGGTGTCTTTGCAGGCCGACTCAATATTAAAAAAGCCAAATCGCTCCCAATCGCCTCGGTACTCTTCCTCAACATCGAAATCGCTGTATTTGACTTCATGGGGAGGACACTCCAGCTGCACATAGCCGCCGGCGCGAAAGTCGACGCTTTCGCCCTCTGGCAAACGCAGGACCAGCTCCTTGATGAAGGTGGCGACATTTTCATTTGACTCAACCGTGCACTGCCACTGCTTGACGCCAAAGACCTCTTCGGGAACCTGAATCTTGAGGTCCTGCTTAACGGGTGTCTGGCAGGACAATCGCCACCCCTCGGTCGCTTCACGGCGCGTAAAGTGGGATTCCTCGGTAGGCAACATGGCACCGCCGCCCGTCTCAACAACACATTTGCATTGGGCGCAGGTGCCGCCGCCGCCACAGGCGCTCGCTAAAAATAAATCGGCATCGGCCAATGTTTGTAGTAGCTTCCCGCCCGCAGGCACCTCGATGGTTCGCTCACCATTAATCTCTATGCTGATGTTGCCACTGGCGACCAGCCTGCTCCGTGCGGAAAGAATCACCAGCACCAACGCGAGGATAATCGCGGTAAACATGCCGGTGCCATAAATGATGGTCATATCCATTACCTGAACTCTCCCGTTCGATTGACCTTATTTAAATGTCGATGCCGCCAAAGGACATAAAACCCAGTGACATCAGCCCTACCGTAATAAAGGTGATGCCGAGCCCTTGCAGTCCCTCCGGCACATCACTGTACTTCAATTTTTCACGAATGCCCGCGAGCGCAACAATCGCCAAAGCCCAACCCACTCCAGCGCCAGCCCCGAACACCGCACTCTCTGCAAAGTTAAAGCTTCGCTCTACCATTAACAATGAAGCGCCCAAAATGGCACAGTTCACGGTAATCAGCGGCAAAAACACACCGAGGGTGGCGTAGAGCGCAGGCACATACTTGTCGAGAAACATTTCTAGGATTTGCACCAGCGCCGCAATGACGGCGATGTAACTCAACAACCCGAGGAAGCTCAGGTCGACATCGGGCATTCCCGCCCAACTCAAGGCCCCGTCAGCGAGCAAATTCTGATAGATCAGATTATTCACCGGCACAGTGATCGCCAATACCACGATGACCGCAACGCCCAGTCCCGCCGCGGTCTGAATTTTCTTGGAAACGGCAAGAAACGTGCACATGCCCAAAAAGAACGACAAAGCCATATTTTCAATAAAAACGGCCCGCACAAACAGGCTTAGATAGTGCTCCATCAGGCGCTCTCCTCAGCCGGTGTGTGGTGCGCAATTTTGAATTCCGATGCCTCTACCTGCTCTGTATTGACCGCTCTGATCGCCCAAATCAACAGGCCGATCAGGAAGAAGGCGCTCGGCGGTAACAGCAGCAAGCCATTCGCCTGATACCAGCCGCCCTCGGTGACCAATGGGAGAATTTCAAACCCGAACAACTTACCCGTGCCAAACAGCTCACGCACGGTCGCCACAGCCAGTAATACAAAGGAGTAACCCAGCCCATTTCCGACACCATCAATAAAACTGGGCACGGGTGGATTCTTCATCGCAAATGCTTCGGCTCTGCCCATGACAATACAATTTGTGATGATCAGACCGACAAACACTGACAGTTGTTTAGAAATGTCGTAAGCCACTGCTTTGAGCACCTGATCGACCACGATCACCAACGACGCAATGATGGTCATTTGCACGATAATGCGGATACTTGAGGGGATGTAACGGCGAATGCTCGAGATGAAAAAACTCGAGAACGCGGTCACCAGTGTCAGCGCAATGCACATCACCACAGTGACCTTCAAAGAAGTGGTCACCGCCAGCGCAGAACAGATTCCCAAAATCTGAAGCGCGATGGGATTGTTTTTGAAAATAGGGTCCGCCAATGTATCGCGAATTGTCATGACACCTCTCCTTGTCGAAGATTATCAAGCAGCGGCTTGAATCCCTGTTCGCCAAGCCAATATTTCACTAAGTTATCGACCCCTTTGGTGGTCAAGGTCGCTCCAGACAGGCCATCGACCTGCCACTGCGCCTGAGCAGAATCGGCGCGCACAGAGCCCTTCAGCACTTCAATTGCGACCTCATTACCCTGATACACCAACTTACCTGGCCAGATCGACTTCCAGCGAGGATTGTCCACTTCTCCGCCTAATCCAGGGGTTTCACCATGTTCATAAAACCCGAGACCCGCGATGGTATTACCGTCAGACTCGAGCGCCATAAATCCGTACAAAGTACTCCATAGGCCATAACCTCGGATCGGTAAAATGATTTTGTCGAGGTCACCCCGATCGGTTCGCACCAAATAAACCAGCGCCTGGTCCTCTCGTCGAACCAGCTTGGCCGCGTCTTCATCGTTGGGGATCGCCCGAGATTGAGCAGGGTCTTTGGCGGCCTCTCTTTGATCAAAAGCTGCAGGATCGACGCCATCGACAAACTGTCCTGCATCTAAGTTAACGACCCGCGTTTCCACCTGCTCAAACTGTTCCTCGACCGATCGCGAGGGATCTAACAATCCCGCCGCCATCAAGATGTTTCGCTTGAGATCAAGGGTTTTATTCGCTTGCTGAGCGGGCTTGAGCAGCACTGCTGCCGTGGACACGACCACTGAACATACCAAGCATAATCCGAGCGCCACCGTCAGAACACGGCCGAGACCTTCTCCATTAGCTGACACGGGCAGCCCTCCTCTTCATATTGGCACTCACAACAAAGTGGTCAAATAATGGGGCAAAGAGATTGGCAAATAAGATCGCCAGCATCATCCCCTCGGGAAAGGCCGGATTCACTACCCTAATCAGCACACACATCACACCAATCAGGATTCCATAAGCCCATCGTCCCGAATTGGTCATCGCCGAGGACA
>CAJWWJ010000043.1 GCA_913048575.1 uncultured Halieaceae bacterium | reverse complement strand
TCTTCCTGGGTTTCTTCGCTGAAGGTTCCAAAGAGACGGTCCCAGATAATGAGGACACCTGCGTGATTACGATCTAAATACCGCACATTCGACCCATGATGCACACGGTGATGTGACGGGGTATTGAATAACCATTCGAACCAGTGGGGCATCCGATCGATGGTCTCGGTGTGCAGCCAAAATTGATAGATCAGGCTGACACTCATCATGGTGACGATCATTACTGGGTCAAAACCCAGCAGCGCCAAGGGACACCAAAAAAGATACTTCAGGCAACGTTCGCCCACACCCTGCCGCAACGCCGTACCGTAGTTATAAAACTGCGAATTATGGTGTGGCACGTGACCCGCCCACAAAAAGCGGACCTCGTGGTTGGCGCGATGAAAACCATAATAGGTGAGATCATCAAGAAAAAAGAGCAATAGCCACCACTGCGGTGCATGGCTTATCACGTCTTTGAAGGGTGAGTTTTCCCAGCAGATAAACATGAGCATCACGCCCGCGAGTTTGGGTAACACATCAATGACAACTGTGAGACCCATCACGCCCATCGAGGCAAAGAAGTCACGACGGTGATACAGCGGTAGCGCTTTACGCCAGGCGATATACCACTCTAGGGCCAGCGCTGCCAAGAACACGGGCACCGCGTAAATCACCCAATCGTTCTGCAAAATGGCAAGCGCTTCAGACACAATCCTATCCATCATTTATGAGCCAGCTCCTGAGCTCGTTTTATTCTCTGTCGAGATGGGTGCGCGCCGCAACTGAGTCAACTGGGCCATAATTGCGATGGCGATTTCCATGGCAGTTTTAGAGCCGATCGCCAAACCGACGGGTGCGTGGAGCCGGTTTAAGGCGGCCTCACTGAGCCCCAGCTTGCGCAACCGATCGAGCCTTGTCGCCGTGGTGCGTACCGATCCCAATGCGCCAACGTACCAAGCACTCGTCTCAAGGGCTTCCATTAACGCCATGTCGTCGACCCGAGGATCATGGCTGAGGGTAATAATGGCACATTGCTCATCATTTCCATGTTGACGGACAACGTCGTCGGGCAACCCCAATACCTTTTGTACGCTAGGACCCTGCCACTGATCTAGCGCCCATTCGCGAGAATCCCCCAGTAAGACTTCGTAATCCATTGCTAGGGCCAGGGTGCTCAGGCTGGCGGCGAGCTGTCCCGCCCCCACCAACAATAAGCGGTGACGGGGTCCAAAGCAGTGGTGCAATCGTGTTTCATCTTGCTGAAGCGCCGTAAATTGGGCGCTGAGTTCAAGCTGCGTTTCCCCCGTTCGGAGGTCTACGGCTCTCGCCATGACTTGCCGCGATATTACTGCATCGAGTGCCTGTTCAATCCAGTCGACGTCCTTTTCATCGAGCTGTTGCACGGCGAGTTCAAGGCGACCACCACAGGGCAAACCCCATTTTTCGTTGTCTTCTGCGGAGACGCCATACTCGATGACATGAACCTGAGGGCCATCGAATTCGCCGGCCAGGAGGCGAGCAATAAGGTCTTCTTCGACACAGCCGCCGGAGACGCTGCCTGTTTGCGAGCCATCGGGTTTAAAGGCGACCAGTGATCCCACGGGCCGGGGCGAAGATCCGATGGTTTTAGTAATCGTGATCAACCAAGGATTTTGCAGTGATTGAAGAGCCTCAAGCAAGCAACTGAGAATACTTTGGTCTGTTGAATTCATGCTGCTTGTCCATCTCACTGCGGTTGAAATCACGGAGGCGCTGACCTTACGGCAGCTCATCGAAAGCGGCCTCGCGTCTTGATCGCGAAAGAGCACGCCGCGTCATTCCGCCATTGTAGGGGACATAGATCCATACAGGGCAGCAATAAACCCATTTACCGCTTGTCCACAGCATCACATGGGCGTGAAAGTATTGGCATAACTGCGGTCTATACCGCATCATGTGCACCCTTTTTTTTCAAATAACGATCACAGGTAACTCGCCATGCCCCATCCCGTCTATATCTACGACGCCGTTCGCACTCCTCGCAGTAAAGGAAAATCCACTGGCACACTCCATGAGGTGAAGCCAATTGATTTAGCGGCCGGTTTGTTGGTTGAGCTGCAGCAGCGTCATGACTTAGACACCAGCTACGTTGACGATGTGGTGATGGGCTGTGTCTCACCTATCGGTGAGCAAGGTTCGGATGTGGCGAAGATGGTTGTGCAGAATGCCCAGTGGGATGAATCGGTTCCCGGTGTTCAACTGGATCGCTTCTGCGCTTCCGGCTTGGAGGCAGTGAATATCGCGGCACAAAAGATCGCATCGGGATGGGAAGATTTGGTGGTCGCAGGCGGCGTCGAATCGATGTCTCGTGTCCCCATGGGGTCTAACGGTGGCGCCATGGCGAGTGATCCAGAATTTGCTGTTAAATCGAGCTTTGTACCTCAGGGGATTGGCGCCGATACCATTGCCACACTCGCGGGATGGTCCCGCGAGGACGTCGACGAGTACGCCGTCCTGTCGCAGCAGCGTGCAGCGCATGCGCGGGATAATGGCTGGTTCGACGGTTCCGTTGTCCCAGTGAAGGACAGTAGCGGCGTGACCATTCTTGAGCGCGACGATTTTATCAAGCCCAATACCACGGTCGAGGGCTTGGCCGGTCTGAAGCCGTCTTTTGAAGTGCCAGGCAGTATGGGTTTCGACGACGTTATCTTGGCCAAATACAACATGTTGGACAAAATTAACCACGTCCATACCCCCGGTAATTCATCCGGTATTGTCGACGGCGCTAGCGCGGTGATGGTCGGTAGCGAAAAGGCCGGCAATGATCTGGGCTTGAAGCCACGAGGTCGTATTGTGGCAACTGCAGTACTGTCTACCGACCCCATCATCATGCTGACCGGACCTGGCCCGGCTGCCAAGAAATGCTTGGATAAAGCGGGTATGACGGCTGCAGACATTGATCTGTGGGAGATTAACGAGGCGTTTGCATCGGTAGTGCTGCGTTACATGAAAGATCTAGACCTTAATATAGAAACCACCAATGTGAACGGCGGTTCTATTGCGATGGGACATCCTTTGGGTGCAACCGGTGGGTGCTTGGTGAGTACCGTACTCGATGAGCTCGAGCGGCGTGATGCGAAGCGCGCCATGTTGTCACTCTGTGTGGGTGGTGGCATGGGTATTTCAACCATTATTGAACGAGTCTAAAACGTCGCAGTCAGAGGGATTGAAAGCAACATGAGTGGATTTAACTACGAAAAAGACGCCAATGGCGTGGTGACGGTCACGATGGATATGGAAGGGCCCGTGAACTCGATGTCGGCTGCGTTCTTGCCATTGCTGAGAGAAACAGTCGAGAAATTAGAGTCAGAATCAGAGTTAACGGGTGTGATACTGACATCGGCTAAAAAGACCTTTTTTGCCGGCGGTGATCTTAACTCGCTCAATCAGGTGACACCGGAGACAGCAGAAACCTTTTTCAATGAGGCACAGGCGATCAAGGCCGACTTGCGTCGCTTGGAGAAACTGGGCAAACCGGTTGTGGCGGCGATTAATGGTGCTGCACTGGGGGGGGGATTTGAGCTGGCACTTTCTTGTCATTATCGCATTGCTTGGGACAATAAAGCGGTACAGCTAGGATTTCCCGAGGTCACGTTGGGATTATTGCCCGGCGGTGGCGGCGTGGTGAAGACCATTTATCTAATGGGATTAATGGCGGCCAACGAATACCTCATTGAGGGTAAGCGCATAGTGCCTGCCAAAGCCAAGGAAGCTGGCTTTATTCACGAGGTTGTCGAGAGTCTTGACGATCTGGTTCCGCGCGCTAAAGCATGGATTGCTGAGCATCACGACGACGAGGCGGCCTGCACTCAGCCTTGGGATACCAAGGGCTATAAGATCCCTGGTGGAAACGCCAATCATCCTGCAGTGGCCCCTATGCTCCCAGTTGCTTCCGCCATGATTGCGCAGAAAACGCGGGGGTTATTGCCCGCGCCGGTCAAAATTTTGGATGTGGCAGTGTCTGCTATGCGGGTCGACTTTGAGACCGCGATGCGGATTGAGAGCCGGGGGTTAACCGAGTTGGCACTGACACCAGTGGCGAAGAACATGATCAACACGTTCTTCTTTAACCTCAATCAGATCAACGGGGGCGCCTCTCGCCCAAAAGATATCGAGCCGCAAACGACGAAAAAGGTGGGTGTGCTGGGTGCTGGCATGATGGGTCAGGGCATCGCTTATGTTTCAGCAATGGCGGGTATCGAGGTCGTGCTTAAAGATGTCTCCCAAGAGGCGGCTGACAAGGGAAAGGTCTACACCGAGGGATTATTGCAAAAACGGGTTAGTCGTGGCCGATTGTCCGAAGAAAAGGCCAGCCAGATATTAGCGTTGATTACGCCTACGGCAGATAAAGATGATCTTCAGGGTTGCGATCTGATTATCGAGGCGGTGTTTGAAAATATGGCGCTCAAGCACGAGATTACCAAGGAGCTCGAGCCCTGTTTGGCCGAAGGCGGCGTGTGGGGATCCAATACCTCAACGTTACCCATTAGCCAATTGGCTGAAGCCAGTGCCAATGCCGAGCATTTCATTGGTATCCACTTCTTTTCGCCGGTCGACAAAATGCCATTGGTCGAGATCATCATGGGTGAGCACACCAGTGATCTGGCACTCGCTAAAGCGTTTGATTACACCAAGCAGATTCGCAAGACGCCGATCGTCGTCAATGATTCGTTGGGCTTCTTTACCTCACGTACTTTCGGTACTTATCTCGATGAGGGGGTGCGCCTGTTGACTGAAGGTATTCACCCGATACAGATCGATAATCTGGGTAAAGCAATCGGTATGCCCGTTGGGCCACTGGCTGTTTATGACGAAGTGAGTCTGGAGCTGTCTCGAAAGGCTTGGGCCACATGGTCAGAGATGGGCGTGCTGGATAATTGGGGTGATGGCACGATCACCCGCGATGTTATCGACACGATGGTGGGCGACCACAGTCGTGGCGGTCGCCATCACGGCGGTGGGTTTTATGAATACGCAGAAGACGGTAGTAAAACGATTTGGCCTGGCCTGATGGATCTCTACTACAACGCCGACGCCACGGTGGTAGAGGATGACATTAAGGACCGACTGCTGTTTCGGCAGGTTATCGAGGCCCTAAAATGCCTAGAGACTGGCGTACTGCGCAGCGTTGCTGATGGCAATATTGGCTCGATTATGGGCATCGGCGCGCCGGCCTGGACCGGTGGCCTGATTCAGTTCGTGAACACTTATGGACTGGAGCAATTCAGCGCTCGATGCGAGGCACTGGCGGCCCAATATGGCGACCGATTCGAGGCACCCGAGATCGTTGCTCAGAAGATTGCCTCGGGTGAGACTTTTAGCTAAACCGCTTCGGGTTGAAGATTCGCTCATTGATCAGCGTGCCGACGGGTGGGGTTATCTGCCCGTTGGGACAGTGGGTTGGCGGTTGATCAGCGCGCCGACTCTCGCCGTGACGCCAGCGCATAAACTTAACTCCCAAAAACATGGCTTGCCGCCCCTGTGTTGAAGTCGGGTTGGGAGCATTGTTTAGGCCGGGTTGCTGAGTAGATCGGCAGGGTAGGGGCCGCGAGATACTCGTCAGAGCAATCGCCAGAGCAATCGTCAGGGTGATCACCAGGTAACAAGCAAAGGCCAAGGTGTCGGGCAGTAGTCAGGTTTTACCTAGCAATTGCTACAGCATGACCTCAATCAATGAGGGGCCTTTGTGAGCCATGGCCTCTGCGAATGATTGGTCGAGCGCCTCCACCGTCTCGACGGTTGAGGCCTGTAGACCCATACCGCGCGCAATGTCGGCCCAGTTGAGATCGGGGTTACTCAGATCAAGCAGGGATAAAGCGATCGGTCCTGGCGCTTCAACGCCCACCCGTGCCAGCTCAATATTAAGAATCGCGTAAGAGCGGTTATTCAAAAGTAGCACGGTGATATCCAATTGCTCTCTTACCATCGTCCACAGTGCTTGAACGGTATACATCCCTGAGCCATCCGCCTCCAGCGCGATGACGGGTCGGTCGGGGCAGGCGATTGCTGCGCCCACTGCGAGCGGTAAACCTTGCCCAATTGCGCCACCGGTCAATGTGAGCCAATCGTGGGCCGGTGCGTTAGCAGTGAGTAAAAAGGTGGCGAGGCTGTTAGTGGCGCCCTCGTCGCAGACAATGGCGTGCTCGGGTAACCGATTGGCAACCACTTTGCCGAGCTCGGTCGAATCAATTTTGCCGTGATTAAGGGGTTGTGCCGCTTGGGCGCTCGCTGTGACGGGTTGGGCCGGCGCATCAAGCAGATCTGCCAGGCGTGTGAGCGCGTCGAGTGCGTCGACTCGTACATCGACTAGGGTGGCGAGGGAGGCAGTGGCGGGCCATAACACGCTTGGCTTGTCCGGATAAGCAAAGAAAGAAACCGGCGCCTTGGCGCCGACGAGCACGACTGTGTCGAGGTCGGCGAGTTGCTCCACAGCCATTTCGCCAAAGTAGGCCAGTCGTTCTGTGATCACGCGGCCGATACCGCGTGCCTGTCGGGCAAAAAAGGTTTCAGTGACCAACCGGCAGCCGGTGGCTGCGGCAATACGGCCGGCTTGGTAGAGCGCATCTGCTCTCAATGCGCGACCGCCTAAAAATAAGCCGCTGTTGCGTGCGTCACGCAGCTGCTGTGCCACCGCAGCAATGGTGTCGTCACTGGCCCGAGCAGTCGGCACGTTTGGGAGCTGCGTGGTGGGCGGCGCAATATCAGTCCAGGCGTGATCGGCGGGCACTACGAAAGTGCTGATGGACCCCGGGTAAACCTGACTATCGGACAGCGCCTGAAGGCCTGTTTGTGCTAACCCCTCCGCATTGGGCGAGACGGCATAAGACTGTGATACCGGTGTGGCCATACCGCGAATGTCGCTGGTCAATGGTGCATCGTGTTGCAGGTGATCGGTTGCGTGATCACCGACCATGTTAAGAATGGGGGAATGTGCTCGCTGCGCGTTGTGCAGGTTGGCAATGCCATTGGCAAAGCCCGGGCCCAGGTGCAGCAGGGTGAGCGCGGGTTTGTCAGCCATGCGTCCGTAGCCATCTGCTGCTCCCGTCACCACGCCTTCAAATAAGCACAGCACGGCACGAATCTGCGGCTGCTTATCAAGGGCAGCGACCAACTGCATCTCGGATGTGCCTGGGTTGGCAAAACAGGCATCGATACCCTGCTCCGCCAGAGCATTGATCAGTGATTCAGCACCATTCATAGCTTAATCCTTTGGTTTTTTTGCTGAGCGGTGGACACCGGGTTGATCTGACACTGCAAAACTTAATCGGGCACCGGTGAGGAGACAGTATAACTGCGCGTTGGGCTGGCTCGGTTTGCTGTCCGGAATCCCGGTGCGCGTAATGTTTCCTCCGCGAAGGCTTCCGCTTGGTCTAGATAGTGCTCAGAGGTAGGGTCAGTCATGTGGCTGCCGTACTGGTGCGTGCCACGAATGATTTGTTCACCATCGGCGGTCCACTCAATCAGATAGTAAAGGCCATCGCCGGCGACGACGGTAAGATAGTTATCATCATCGCTTAACTGCTCTGCGTACATGGCGCGGAGGGTGTCCGGGCCCCCAGATACAGCCCAAGTCTGGCCGTCGCGTCCATGTCGCTGTATCTCGCCCCACTCAGGGTCGAGGCGCCCTGATATCCCCGTGACCGATGCCATACACTTAACCAGGGTGTCTCTGGCGGGGGGGAGGGGTTCTTTTGAACGCTCGATCAACCATTCTTCCAACAAGACACATACGCCAAGCGCGGCCTGTCGATTGTCTTTGTCGGTATGGAGATCCCAGGACCTGAGTAGGTCCAGCGCTTCTGCTTGCTCCGGTCCGTCGGGTTCGAGCGCGGTCACCGCACTGAGATAGTGGTAACCGCGATACCGGGGTGAGTAGGCATTGTCGTGCTTAATATCCGAAAAAGCGTCAAACGTGATCGCCGTGTTGGCGTCGAGCAACTCTAACCCTCGTACCGCGCGATTGGTCATCCGTGCGGGCCAACCACTCTCTTTGGGATAATCGGCGACGATCGGGTTGCTGCCCTCGGAGCTGATATGAAACGGGGATTGATTGGCACTGTGGACATAACCTGACGAGGGGTTCGTCACACTGGGCAAGGCTGCTGGGGGCAAATAGGACTGCCAAATTAGGTCGCTGCGATCACCAGGGAGGTATTGATCCCACTGCCACCCTTCGGCGCGGTCCGGCATCATTGCATTGTGGACAAAATGGATGACGCCGTCCTCATTGGCGTAGACAAAATTAAAGCTGGCGATGTATTGCAGTGCCATCGCGGCTTGCCACTCTTTGAAAGAGGTCGCCTCGCTTAGTGCTAACCATTGCTCTACTTGTCGAATTTCGCCCATTCCTGCGTACCGCACGGCGTAGGTACCATGCTCGGTTTTCATGACGGGTCCGTGGATCGAACGATATCCGTCTTCATGGACTGTCCAGGGGAGCCAGCCCCAGAGCAGCACTTTGATCGGGATATCAAAGTGCTCCAGCTCGTGCCACTCGTCATCCAACCGATACTGATTGTCGTGCTGGGGATGCATCTCCAACGCATAAACATCGACCAGATCAGGTTGATTGACCGTAACCCCCCAGCCGTGGTGCTGGTTAAATCCGACGCCCAGCGCGGGTGAGCCAATAAACAGGCCGCCCATCACGTCGAGCCCCTCGCCACTTTGCAGATGCACCTCGTACCAGGAGACCGGGCCCGTGAGGGGTTGTTGCGAATTGATCATTAACAGCGTAGAGCCGTCTCGTGTGCGACTGGGTGCGATGGCGGTGGCATTAGAGCCGAGCGTGATGGCTGTATTAGGTAAGTGCGGTGGTTGGCTGACCTCAAATTGCCTGGTATCGGCACGCAGTGCGGTGATGGGTTGCTCAAACCCATAAAAGAGGAGGTGCCGGAACATGTGTGCGGCGATCACGTCTTGTGGAGTGACTGGCAAGATGTCCAGTGTCACCCGTTCTGGGTGCGCTGCCGCAAAGACATTAAAGCCGGCTGCGAAGGCATCGAGATAGCGTTTTGTATCGGGCGAGAGCTGTGCGTCGTAATCTCGCTCGATGGTGTTCCAGAAATCTAGCCACTGCACTAAATAATCGGTGGCGGCGGCGTCCTTACCAAAAAAGCGCGCCGCTTGTCCGCGATAATAGGGGAGTGTTTCCTCAAGAATCTCCCAGCCGTCCTCCGCTTGGGCATACGCGAGGCCAAATGCCATGTCGGCATTGGTGTCGCCGTAAATATGGGGGACGCCAAGAGCGTCCCGCTCAATCGTTGCTTCCCATGCACTGCTGGCTAGGCTGAACAGCAGACTCGCTGTCGCCAGTAGCAAGCCGACCGCGCTGCGGCGGGTGTAAAGCACTGCCCAAGGCGCTTGGTTCAGGGTTTCGGAGAGCGACAAGCGCGTCATACGCAATCGTTTATAGGCCTGAGACGTAAGCCGCGATATTGTTAATGTCCCGATCGGCCATCGGCTTGGCGACCGGATACATCATGGCGGACTGTGCCCCGCGTTCTTCACCGGCCCGATAAGCGGTCAATTTGGCCACAATATCGGCAGTCGCTTGCCCGGCAAGCTGTGGACCAATGCCGCCTTCTCCACGGCCACCGTGACAGGCAATACATTGTCCGTAATATTTTTCGCCCAATGCGGCGGGCGTTGCGGCTGCCAGCGCCACCTGCTTGGCCTGCTCAACTTCTGCAATACCACCGCCGTTGGTGGCCTTCCAATCGTCGTAGCATTCATCGACGCATTGATTACGATTCCCTGTCCACTCAGCATCGTTGCTGTGCGTGCCCACCCAAATGAGGCCAGAAATGATGACAATAAAAGCGGCGACTAGCCCGGTGGTGTTCATTCTATGGTTCCTTTTTTAACGCAATATGACTCAGTGGGGGCCCGGTTAGACCGGCACCCCCCAACTCGAAGCGCGGAATGATAAAGCTTCTGCGTGCCAGATGACAGATGCTAATGCGTCATACCGTTTTTATCGTCACTTCGTGGGCGACAGTTAAGCCGATTCATTATCGGGCAGATGACCTCGATGCCGCGACTCGGCATACTCTGCACTTTGTAGTATTGATGAATATCGACGTCTCCGGGAGACCGCACTATGTCAAACCCTTATCGTGGCACCATCAAGGTCCGTTTCGCTGATACCGATGCCAATGGGCATGCTTTTTTTGGCAATTATTTTGTTTTCGCAGACGAGGTACTCGGCGACTACTGGGCGGAGCTGGGTTGGGATGTGTCAGATGTCGTCAATCAGGACTATCTCACCTTTACCGTCAACGCCAACATGGACTTTCTGGGTGAGAGCCTCGCCGGAGACACGTTGGAAGTCGAGGTCAAGTCTGAGCGCATCGGTAATTCAAGCGTCGTGATTGGGTTTAGCATGCGCAATCTCCGCACCGACGAAACGACGGGTCGAGGGACGTTTACCTACGTCTTTGTTGATCGCACTACGCGCAAGAGTGCCGCAATGCCGACGAGTTTCCGTGCCGCGCTCATTGAGCGGCATCCAGAATTAGCGTGATCCCCCGAGGGCCGGGGGGCGGTTGGTTCCGGATGGCGAATCCATCACACTTCCAGCCCGATAACATTTGAACGAGAAGCGCGTGGAACAACGCAGCAAAAATACGCATCAAGGGAAAGGTCTGGTTCTGGTGCTACAAGACCTGTCCTCGGCAGCGCCGTTTGAGCTGAGCGCTAAATCGAGCGACGAGGCCGCGCAAGACTATTGTTGGTCGGCGCTGGTCCTATCCGCGGCGTTTGGGTTTCGGGTGGTGCCAGGGCAATCTTATTACCTTTATCTTCAGGCGAGCGCATGGAAACTGTCACTGATTTCCCCTGATGAGTGGGGCCATCGACTGCCCGGCACCTATGTGGGGGCCTGCGATTTGCGGATTGACATGACTTGGTCACTGGTCTTCGATAAATCGATCGTAGAGGGCTCGCCAGTGCATGATGCGCTGTTGCAATACCTTACCGGTATCCGAGAGCAGCTCCTTCAGTCGGGTAGTTGGGAGGCCTTGTTGAGGCGTGGGGAGCGACACCTGCCATATCAGCAGAGGGTACTGACGACCGCGCTGGCGTCGTCGCTCAGGCAGTCTTTGGCACTCAGTGGACAGTCGGGCGTTCCGCCGGGCGTCCCTGCTTTGGGTCACGCGATGGAGGCCTTTGGCACTGCTGCCGTCTGAGCCAGGCCATGACCACCGAGGTGCTGACGCATCGCATCAGAACTTCAGAAAGACAGAGCCTCAGAAAGACAGAGCCTCAACCA
>CAJWWJ010000042.1 GCA_913048575.1 uncultured Halieaceae bacterium | reverse complement strand
ATCGTCGGTATAAAGGTGTTCAGTCACCGCCACCGCGTTACACTATTGGTCTGTCTTCTAATTGAGTCCAATCGACCGTGGCCCCAGCCCAATCAACAACGCTGCTCATGATCCTTGATGGTTTCGGTCATCGCGACGCAACCGAGGACAATGCGATTCGCGCGGCCCAAACGCCCCACCTCGATCAGCTGTGGCGTGAGGCACCTCATACGTTAATTTCGAGCTCGGGTCTTGATGTAGGCCTGCCCGAAGGGCAAATGGGCAACTCCGAAGTGGGTCACATGAGTTTGGGCGCGGGTAGGATTGTGTATCAATCGATAACGCGGATTGACCAAGCACTCAGCGAAGGTGATTTCGATAATAACCCCGAGTACTGCCAAGCAATTGATGCCGCTGTTCAGGCCGGTAAAGCGGTCCACATCATGGGGCTGCTCTCTCCCGGTGGCGTCCATAGCCATGAAGCGCACCTTTTCGCTGCTTTAAAACTCGCAGCTGCGCGCGGCGCACAGCAGTTATATTTGCATGCTTTTTTGGACGGCCGAGATACGCCTCCTAGAAGCGCTCGAGCGTCCCTCGAAAAAGCCGAGGCAGTATTTGCCGAGCTCGGGGTGGGACGGATTGGCTCGGTGCATGGACGATACTGGGCGATGGACAGAGACAACCGATGGGAGCGGATCCAACAAAGCTACGATTTATTGACGCAGTGGGACGCCCGTTACTTCACCACATCAGCGACATTGGCGTTGTCTAACGCGTATGACCGGGGAGAAGACGATGAGTTTGTGGCCCCTACTGGCATCGGAGATCGTGCCACCTTGGCCGATGGCGATGCGGTGCTATTCATGAATTTTCGCGCTGACCGCGCCAAACAGCTCACCCAAGCCCTCACAGAACACGATTTTCAGGGCTTCGATCGCCCTGCCAAACCGGCATTAGCGCTCATCACTACCACTGAATACGCCGCTTCGCTGGGCTGCACTGTTGCCTTCCCCCCTAGCCGCCTCGATAACAGCTTGGGTGAGATACTGGCGGAAAAAGGGCTAAAACAACTGAGAATTGCCGAGACTGAAAAGTATGCCCACGTCACCTTTTTCTTCAGTGGGGGTCGTGAAGCGACATTCTCTGGCGAAACACGGACACTGATACCGTCCCCTGACGTGGCAACCTACGATCTGCAGCCCGAAATGAGTGCGCCTGAGGTAACCGACGAATTAGTGCGCGCCATTGGTGCTGGAGAGTACGATTTTATCGTCGTCAATTTTGCTAATGGCGATATGGTTGGGCACACAGGCCAGTTCGACGCCGCCGTCGCAGCGGTTGAAGCCTTAGACGAGTGTATTGGGAGGGTTGTGTCCGCGCTTCGAGCGCACAACGGCGAGGGCCTGATCACTGCTGACCATGGTAATTGTGAGCAAATGAAAGACTACGCGAATGACCAACCACACACTCAACATACCACTGAGCGCGTACCCCTCATCTACCTTGGCACGCGCTTCCAGGACTTGGATCCTGCCGGCGGTATTCTGGCCGATATTGCACCCACGATTCTGACGATGATGGACCTAGAGATTCCCTCCGCCATGTCGGGTCGCAATCTGTTGACCCGCTGAGTCCGCTCTCTATGGCCCGCCATCGCGTGCCCCGCTGCCAGCCCACAACCGGGCAGCTCTGGTACCGATTGCTCCTAGGTCTTTGGTATCTCGCCACGCCGCTGCTTGCGTTAGCCGACACTGCCGAGACTGCTTCAAAACAAAAAGAGACACGAGAGCAAATTAGCGTATTAGAAACCGATATCGTTGCAACACAAATACGCCTAACGGAGCAATCAGCGGCACGAGACGCCTTGCAGGTGTCTCTGCGCGACACTGAACGGCTCATTAGCAGAACCGATACACAATTATCAACTCTAACAGCCAAGCGATCAGCGCTCTCACAAGAAATAACGGCACTCCAAAAAGAGGGTGCCAAACTGCAAACTCAACAGGCTGAATTAGAGCAAACGATGGCAATGGGTATTCGGCAGCTATGGTTATTGCATCAAGGGGGCGGATTGCGGGTATGGCTCGGCGAGGAACGTCCTGACGATATCGCTCGTCATCTCGCCTACTACCAGCTGGTGCTAACAGCACAAAAAGACACCGTCACTCGCTACGAAGAAGGGCTTAAAACATTAAAAAATAATGCTGTCAGCCTGCAAAAAGCAGAGGGCAAAGCCAGTCAACAAACAACTGCTATTGCCGACTTACTCGATCAACTCACGTCACAACAGGCTCAGCGAGAACAGACGATCGCGCGACTTAACGACCAATTGAAAAATGACCAACAGCGCCTAGCCGTGCTCACGGAGGATAAGAAAAACTTGGATATGCTGCTCACGGAATTGGCGTTAGCAACACCGAGCGCGTTCATGAACCGGCTCCCCTTCTCCGAAGCAAGCAGCACACTGGCTATGCCGGTCAATGGCAAGCCAAACAATCGATTTGGAGCCAGACGCAACACGGATATTCGCTGGCAGGGTTGGCTCATCCCCGCACCACAAGGTGAACCGGTCAGCGCTATTTTTGATGGGCACATTATTTTTTCAGATTGGTTACGCGGTCAAGGCCTCATCATTGTCATCGACCATGGAGACGGGTGGCTTTCTCTCTACGCACAAAACCATAGCCTGCTTCGCGGCGAAGGAGAGTTTGTTCGTCAGGGTGACATCATCGCCAAGGTCGGGGCGAGCGGTGGCGGCGAGCGGACCGGGCTCTACTTTGAAATTCGGCATCAGGGGGAACCGGTAGATCCCGCCGATTGGATTCAACGCTCAGCGCCCCAACGATAATCAGTTAATATTCATCTTCGATTGTTTTTAGGATTCCGCCATGGAAGCGTTCCTCCGCCCGTTTGGACTTGGGTTTGTTATCACTGCGCTGATGTGCCAGCCCATTAGCGCGCAAGAAGCAGCCGAGGTGTCCGACGATAACCCTCACCAATCGGGTCTTGAGGAACGCCAATCTCTGCCCCTTGAAGAGCTACAAATGTTTGCCGATGTCTTTAACCAAATCCGTCAGGGTTATGTTGAATCGGTACCGGACAGCAAACTGTTTGAAATGGCTGTGCAGGGAATGCTGTCCGGCCTTGATCCACACTCTGTATTTCTAGAGGAAAAAGCCTACGACTCATTGCAAGAGAACACACAGGGCGAATTCAGTGGTTTGGGCATCGAAATAGGACAAGACCGAGGGTATATCACGATCATCGCGCCCATCGACGGTTCTCCCGCCGAGGCAGCAGGGCTGGAAGCGGGAGACGTGATCCTCAAAATCGATGGTGAATCGATCCGCGATCTTCCAGTAGATCGGTCCGTAGACCTGATGCGCGGGCCAACCGGTTCCGAAGTGCTGTTGACGATTGGCAGACGCGGCACCCAGGATCCTTTTGATGTCACGGTAATCCGCGACATCATAAAAGTGCCCAGTGTTAGAAGCCGAGCATTGATGAAAGGTTATCTCTGGTTGCGCGCCGCCCAGTTCCAAAAAGATACGGGTAACGAAGCCATTGCGGTACTGCAAGAGGCGCTGGCAGAGGGTGACCTGAAAGGGGTGGTTCTAGATTTGCGCAACAACCCCGGCGGTGTGCTTGGTGCCAGTGTTGATATGGCTGGCGCATTGTTAGACGGCGGACTAGTGGTCTACACCGAGGGACGTCACCCACAAGCAGCCGAGCGCTTCGAAGCCTCACCTGGGGATATGCTGGACGATCTCCCCATCGTCGTATTGATCAATGGCGGTTCCGCTAGCGCATCAGAAATTGTGGCAGGTGCATTACAAGACCGCCGCCGCGCCATCATCATGGGCACCCGAAGTTTTGGTAAGGGATCAGTGCAAACCATTTTGCCGGTAACTGAGACCCGTGCTGTCAAATTAACCACGGCGCTCTATTACACCCCTAACGGTCGTTCCATTCAGGCTGAAGGCATCGTCCCCGATATCGTCGTGGAAAGAGCAGAGGTGAAGAGCGTTGAGTCGGCTCGGAGGACGAAAGAGTCGGATCTGCAGGGCAGCCTCAGCGGTGGCGATCCAGTTGATACAGAGGCTGAAAGCGAATCGCTGACCGAGTTGCGGAATTCAGATAACCAACTCTACGAGGCTTTGACGTTGTTACGCGGTATTAACCTACTCAGGCCAAGCACGATGCCCGAGCTCCCTATTGATCAGACCACCGCCTCAGCCGCGTCGGCATCCCAGTAGCCTCGCTCGGCGCCCTTTGACGGCCTCGCCTGGCCGCTAGAACAAGCGGTCACAGGCGCATTGGAATGCCCTTTGAGGCCATAAACTGTTTGGCTTCTCGGACCGTGTATTCGCCGAAATGAAAAATACTGGCCGCTAAGACCGCATCGGCACCGCCCTGTGTCACCCCGTCGGCTAAGTGTTGAAGTGTGCCCACCCCACCGGATGCAATCACGGGAATATCAACGCTGTCGGTAATCTCACGCGTGATGGTCAGCTCAAACCCATCACGGGTTCCGTCTCGATCCATACTGGTGAGCAGCAACTCACCCGCACCCAATGCAGCCATTTTTTTCGCCCAAGAAACCGCCTCAATGCCGGTCGGTTTGCGGCCACCGTGTGTGAACAACTCATATCGCGGTAGCGACTCTGGCTCGGAAACGCGCTTTACATCGATCGCGACGACAATGCATTGTGAGCCGAAACGCGCCGCCGCAGCACTCACCAAGTCGGGATCATGAATCGCCGCCGTATTGATGCTGACCTTGTCGGCGCCGGCGTTCAACATTGTACGAATATCTTGTAGCGCGCGAATGCCGCCCCCTACGGTAAGGGGAATGAAGACCTCACGCGCAATTTGCTCTACCGTTTGTACCGTAGTGTCGCGTTCTTCATGGCTCGCCGTAATATCGAGAAAGGTGATTTCGTCCGCGCCTTCTTCGTTATAGCGACGGGCGATTTCGACGGGATCACCGGCGTCCCTGATCCCAACAAAATTGACGCCCTTAACGACACGCCCCCTATCGACATCAAGGCACGGAATAATGCGCTTTGCTAGGGCCACTAATGGACGCCCAAAAATGTATCGACCATTGATTGGGCAGCACTGAGATCAAGTGTTCCCTCGTAAATGGCCCGGCCGGTAATCGCGCCAGTGATTCCTGAATCGGCATGGTGCATCAACTGCTCAACGTCTTCGATACGACTGATGCCTCCCGAGGCAATCACGGGCAGGCCCGAGGATTGCGCTAGTGCCACCGTAGCCTCCACATTGACACCCTGCATCATGCCATCTCGATCGATGTCGGTGTACACCACAGCATGCACACCGATGTCTGCGAATCGTTTCGCGAGATCGGTCGCGTCGAGCTCACTGTCACTGGCCCAGCCCTCTACCGCGACTCGCCCATCTCTTGCATCGATACCGACCACGATATGACCGGGAAATGCCGCACAGGCGGCTTTCACAAAGTCAGGGTCTTTCGCGGCCATGGTGCCAATAATGGCGTATTGAACTCCTGACGCCAGATACTGTGAAATCGTCTCGAGGTCACGAATACCGCCCCCGATCTGAATCGGCAGTTCAGGCAACGCCCTGGCGATACGCTCGATAATAGGGGCGTTAACGGGCTTGCCTGCAAAGGCTCCGTCTAGGTCGACCAAGTGGAGTCGGCGCGCTCCCTGGGCATGCCACTGCTGTGCCATGGCAACGGGGTCATCGGAAAAGACCGTACTGTCCGACATGTCTCCCTGGCGTAAGCGGACACATTGACCTTCCTTCAGGTCGATGGCGGGTATCACTAGCATGTTCCATCCCAACTCAAAAAATTCTTCAGTAAAGTGAGTCCTGCTTGGTGGCTTTTCTCCGGATGAAACTGCGTGGCAAACACGTTGTCTCGCGCCAGCGCAGCGCAGCCAGAAAGACCGTAATCGAAGGTGCCCACCACCAGATCAGGGTCGTTCGGTACCACGTGGTAACTGTGGACGAAATAAAAATGGGTGCCCGACTCAATGCCGGCCCACAAAGGATGGGCTCGCTTCTGCACCACTTGATTCCAACCCATGTGCGGCACTTTTAATCGAGCTCCGTCCGACGCTCGATGAGGGCTTCCAAAAAACGTCACTTCACCAGGTACCTGGTTCAAGCACACTACCCCGCCATTTTCTTCCGAAGTCGTCATTAATGACTGCATACCCACACAGATAGCGAGCACGGGCTTTCGTTCTACTGTGATCGCCTGCTCCAGCAGTTGGTCGCATCCAAGCCCACGAATCGCGTCCATGCAATCACGGATCCCCCCCACACCGGGAAAGACCACGCGGTCGGCTTTCGATATCGCTGCATGATCGTGAGTAACGGTCACTTCGAGAGCGCCCGCGTGCTCCAAAGCACTGGCAACCGAGTGCAGATTGCCCATGCCGTAATCGATAACGGCTACCCGCTGGGTCACAAGCTATAAAACCCCTTTGGTAGAGGGGCTCGCACCCTTAAGCGCCGCATCTCGGGTAATCGCCATGCGTAAAGCGCGTCCGAATGCCTTAAAAACAGTCTCTGCTTGATGGTGCGCATTGTGTCCACGCAGATTGTCAATATGCAGAGTGACATTGGCATGATTCACAAATCCCTGAAAAAACTCGATCACCAGATCAACGTCAAAGTCGCCCACTTTGGCGCGTGTGAAGGGCACATGAAACTCCAGCCCCGGCCGCCCACTGCAGTCGAGCACAACGCGCGATAACGCCTCGTCTAGCGGCACATAGGCATGGCCGTATCGAATGATGCCGGTTTTATCGCCAATCGCCTCGTTAAATGCCTGACCGAGCGTAATCCCAATGTCTTCAACCGTGTGGTGGGCGTCAATGTGGAGATCGCCCTTGGCAACGATGTTGAGATCAATTTGACCGTGTCGCGCAATTTGGTCGAGCATATGCTCAAGAAAGGGTAGCCCTGTGTCGAGTTCACATTGACCGCTGCCATCCAGACACAACGCCACTTCGATTTGCGTCTCTAGGGTAGCTCGGCTAATTGTTGCCCGGCGCTCGCCGGTATCGTGCTGGCTCATGCTATTTTCTCCGGTGTGCGCGACTAAACAGGGCAGTGGCCGCTACACTAGGGCCCTCATTGTATAGAAAGAGTCTCCGTACTTCATTGCGAAGCTTTACCACTCTATGACTGCCACCCCTGCTTTTGCTCACGCATTACTCCACTGGTTCGACCAGCACGGAAGGTCGCATTTGCCCTGGCAACACAATCGCACGCCTTATCGGGTTTGGGTGTCCGAAATCATGCTGCAACAAACACAGGTTAGTACAGCCATTCCCTTTTATGAGCGGTTTATGGCCGCTATGCCCACCGTGCGCGATTTGGCAAAAGCGCCTGAAGATACCGTTTTGCACTTATGGACCGGTCTCGGTTACTACGCCCGCGCGCGTAATCTGCACCGCAGCGCCAAACTGATTTGCACTGACTACGACGGCCGTTTCCCTGACAATCTAGATGATTTGATCTCGCTCCCGGGCATTGGCCGCTCCACCGCAGGGGCAATACTGTGTCTCGCGATGGGCGGGCGAGCACCTATTCTCGACGGCAATGTGAAGCGCGTGCTGGCGCGGTACTACGCTGTCGAGGGCTGGCCAGGACAGCGCGCAGTGAGCGATCAATTATGGGCCTTAGCTGAACGCAATACGCCTCATAAGCGCGTCGCGGATTACACGCAAGCCATCATGGACCTCGGCGCCACCTGCTGTAAGCGAACCCAGCCCAGCTGCACCACCTGCCCGGTGCAAACAAAGTGCCGCGCACTCGCCACTCAAAGCCAAGCGGCCTTTCCCGGTCGCAAGCCGCAAAAGCCTAAGCCCTCCCGGCAATGCTGGTTTGCCATTGCCATCACTTCATCGGGCGAGGTGCTATTGCAGAAGCGTGCGGCCACAGGAATCTGGGGCGGGTTGTGGGCTCCACCGGAATTCTCGGATGAGGGTTCCGCCACACAATGGCTGCAAAACACCGTCGGTATCAGTGCGGACCATTATGATCTCGGAGCCCCTTTCCACCATGTTTTTACGCATTTTAAGCTCGAAGCAACACCCGTTTATGCGCAATGCAGTGAAAACCGGCCCGCTCTGCCCACCGTAAAAGTTGACGACGAAGAGTTGCGGTGGTTCAGTTTGCATCCGGTACCCTCGGTGGGGTTACCCGCTCCCATCGTGCGGTTACTCAAAACACTCAGTAATAACGCATAGCGCGAGGACGGCTTCATGACAAGAATGGTCACCTGTAGACGATATAAGGAAGCGTTAGAGGGCCTTGACCGCCCCCCGCTACCCGGCGCTAAAGGGCAGGATATCTTTGATCATGTATCAAAGAAGGCGTGGCTCGAATGGCAAAGCCATCAAACCATGCTGATCAATGAAAAGCACCTCAGCTTAATTGATGCTGACGCGCGTCAATACTTGATGGGTGAGATGGATAAATTCCTCTCCGGCGAGGCTTTCGATCAAGTCGAAGGCTACGTGCCACCCAATGAGTAGCCACAGCGAGCCCACGGCGCACTGCATGCAAAACAGAGCTGTACTCCGTCTATGAATTGGCGGGCCTGGTTGATAACGGCGACCTCCTGTCTGACGGTGACAGCGCTGCTGGTCGGCATTAAGACCTCGCAGATCGCGCAAGCCATGGCATTTATGGAAAGTTTTCCACCACCGGTGGAGACCATTACGGTTGCGCAGGCACAGTCTGACAGTTGGGCACCCACTCGCTTACTCAGCGGAACCGTGCGATCGCCTGAGCACTTGGTTATTGCGACCGAAATACCCGGCCGAGTCGTCGAACTGCCGTTTGCCAGTGGCGACACGGTGCCAAAAGGTGCGGCCATTCTGGTGCTCTTTAACGATGATCTGGAGGCGCAGCGCACCGCACTGCAAGCCGACTTGAACTTGGTGAATACCCAACTCGAACGCAATCAAACCCTGGAGGCAGATGCCTTAGTGTCCCGAGACCAACTGGACACTCTGACCGCGCAAACATTGTCCCTCACAGCACAAATCGCCGTATTAGAGGCACGCCTGAGCCGCACGACAGTGCGAGCCCCCTTCACCGGCACCTTGGGCATTTACCCTCAACGTGTTGGCGATTTAATGCGTCTCAGTGAGGTCCTGACCACCCTCACGGGATTAAACAGAGAACGCTGGGTCGACTTTAAAGTACCGCAAGGGCTCGCTGAGCTCACCGTGGGCGACACCGTCACAATTCGCACCATCTCGGGAGATGCAGTTGGCCCTGCAACCATTATTGCGGTATCTGATGCCTTCGCCGAGGGCACCCGCACGTATGACGTGCGCGCAGCGCTGTCAGCACCCGGACTGCGGCATGGCGCACTGGTCCAAGTAGCCGTCAGCACTGGCCCCAGCGAGGCATTGTTATCAGTGCCTGCGCGCAGCATCCGCTGGGACCCTGAGGGCGCTCACGCATTTGTGGTGGAGCCCTCGGAACCCGGGGCGTATCTTCCTCACAGGGCATCACTGCGCAGAGTCGAGGTTCGGGGTGAGCGCGACAGCCGCTTTTTTATCCGCGGAGCACTCGATCCAGATGACAATATTGCGGATAAAGGTGCCTTCAAACTGACGGATCAAGTGCTGCTGCGCATTCAGGCAGGGGCATCGAGCGAGTGACTTCGCCACAAAACCGGCCACGCTGGACTGATATTTTTATCGAACGGCCGGTAGTGGCTGCCGTATTTTGTATCGCGCTGCTGTTAGTGGGCATTCGTTCCGCAATCACTTTGCCAGTCATCTCCTTTCCAGTGATCGAGAGCTCCTCCATCGCAATCTCGACCGCTTACCCAGGCGCCAGCGCCGAGACCGTGCAAGGCTTCGTGACCGAACCGATCGAGCGTGTGGCCAGCAGTGTACCGGGACTCGACTATGTCGAATCGGTGACGACCGCCGGAGTCAGCACCGTCACGCTGTGGTTACGACTGAACCAAGACACCACCAAGGTGTTAGCCGAACTGTCGACACGGTTGAGCCAGATTCGCTTCGAGCTGCCAGAAGGCACGGAAGACCCGTCAATCGAAATCAGTCGCGCTGATACGCCTTACGCGAGCTTTTATTTAGGCGTCCAAATCCCTCCGACACGAACCTATGCCGAAGTGAGCGATATTATTCAACGCGCAATTTTACCTCGCTTGTCTGCACTGCCTAATGTCCAGCGAGCCGTTAATTATGGTTTGCCTCAGGCGATGCGCATCTGGTTAGACCCTTGGCGCATGGCCGCTTTAGGCGTCGACACCAACGACATTCAGCTCACGCTGCGCCGCAACAATGTTATTGGCACCTTCGGGCAGGCCGAGAGCGGCTCTCAGCGCATTAACCTTCAAACGGACAGCGAGGCCAAATCTCCAGAAGATTTCGCCAATATGCTGATCCGGGAAGAGCGCGGCATGGAGGTCCGTCTTGGCGACATCGCCACCGTTGAGGTGGGTACAATGGAAGTCTCACGGATGGCACGCTCAAATCAGGACCGAGTGGTGTTCATACCCGTCTACCCAGAGCCCGGCACCAGCGAAATCGCCGTGGGAGACTTACTTTACGAGGCAGTCGACGATCTCAATCGGACACTCCCCCCCGACCTGCAGCTCACCATTCCATTTGATAATTCTCGCTACATGCGAGACGCGGTGTCTGAGATTTTTCTCACACTCGGCGAGACCGTTTTGCTGGTGGGGCTGGTTGTCGTAGCGCTGATGGGTTCAGTCAGAAGTGCGTTTGTGCCGCTGTTGACGATACCCATTTCGATTTTGGGCACGGCCGCGGCCATGTCGGCAATGGGGTTTTCACTCAACCTGCTGACCATTTTAGCGGTCGTGCTATCGGTCGGCTTAGTGGTCGACGACGCCATTGTGGTGGTCGAGAATGTCGCGCGTAATCTGCGCGAGGGCATGAGCAGGCGCGATGCGGCATTGGCCTCTTCTCGCCGGTTACTTTCCCCCATTATCGCCATGACCATTACGCTGGGAGTTGTGTACGCACCCATCGGCTTCGTGTCGGGGCTATCGGGCGTCCTATTCAGAGAGTTTGCGTTCACACTCGCAGTAGCGGTATTGATTTCAGGTTTTGTCGCCCTAACGCTGTCACCCATTATGAGTGCATGGGTCTGTCCCGACCGCGGGCATGAGACGCGCATCACGCGCTGGGTGAACCGGTGGTTTGAAACCATCTCCACCCGCTACGGCAAATTGATCGACTTTTCACTGCGCTGGCGCGCACAGCTGATCGCTGCGGGCATTTTTTTTACTTTACTGATCGTACCGCTCTACCTGTTTTCGCTCAAAGAGCTCGCGCCGGTAGAAGACCAAAGCGCGATCAACCTCGTGGTCGATGCGGCACCAGAATCGTCGATTGAAGAGACGTTACAAGGCTTCAGTGAGGCCGTAGACGTCTTACTCGAGCGGCCCGAGACAACCTATATCTGGCAAACATTTGGCCCCTCAGGCGGTTTTGGCGGACATGAATTCGTGCCCCCAGACGAGCGAGCGCTCACCACTCATACACTATTGCCCACGATTGGCGCAAAGCTAGCAACCGTCCCTTCAGTGCGCGCGTTTCCCGCAATGACGCCGGCACTGCCCACAGCAGGACAGTTTGATGTGGAGGTGGTGATTACCTCTTCAGATTCCACGCTGAAGATGCGCCCGTATGCACTGGACATGGTAGAACAAGCGCAAGCCTCGGGCCTATTTTTGTATGTTGATACCAGCTTGCGGCTCGATCTACTCTC
>CAJWWJ010000041.1 GCA_913048575.1 uncultured Halieaceae bacterium | reverse complement strand
CCTAACACGCCGCGATTTGGAATTTAAGCCCAACCAGAATCGGTAAAAGGTCACTTAATACCGTGTGCAATGTGAAAACCCTACAGAAGCGCCAGTGGGTTTCCCTTATAGTTTCACCACTTGCTCGGCGGCCCCTGTCATGGACAGCCGAACGGCTTATCTTGGCATTAACGGCTCGGAGATCCCAGCGTGGTAAAAGCCAGAAAACTCATGCAATACGCGGCGCTACTCGCCAGCGTAGGAGTTTGGTGGTTAGCAGGCCTCTACCTTTACCTGAGCCCTAATCTGCCCGAAGCCGATACGCTGCGCAATATCACCCTGCAAACGCCCATGCGGGTCGTCAGCAGAGAGGGCGCGCTGATTGGCCAGTTTGGGGAGCAAAAAAGAAAACCACTCCAATTTGACCAAATCCCACAAAGCTTTATCGACGCACTGCTCGCCGCAGAGGATGATGGCTTTTTCAGCCATTCCGGTATCGAGCCGCTAAGCCTAGGCAGGGCCATATCAGAACTGGTGCTCACCGGTAAAAAAGGCAGCGGGGGCTCAACGCTCACCATGCAGGTCGCGCGCAACTACTTTCTCTCTCTTGAGCGAACCTTCTTGCGCAAATTCAACGAAATTTTGCTGGCGTTAGAAATCGAACAAACGCTGTCTAAAGCTGAGATTTTTGAGCTCTATGTCAATCGCGTGTTCTTGGGGCACCGTGCCTACGGATTCGAAGCGGCAGCCGAAACCTACTACGGCAAATCCCTTGCCGACCTCAGCCTGCCACAACATGCCATGCTGGCCGGCATACCCAAAGCTCCCTCCCGCAATAACCCCCTGAGCAACCCGGATAAAGGCAAAATTCGGCGGGACTGGATATTGGGCCGGATGGCGAGCCTAGGCAAGATCACAGAAGCCGAAAAGATCGCGGCACGCAACACGCCCGTGAGCGCCGGTTTTTTTGGTCAGGTCGTTGAGGTGGACGCCGATTATGTAGCCGAAATGGTCCGTCAGGAGATGGTTGAGCGTTTTGGCAATGCGGCTTACAACGATGGATATGTGGTCTTCACCACGATCGACGCAGACATGCAGCAAGCCGCACACGATGCCCTGCTAAAAGGTTTGCGCACCTACGACTGGCGCCACGGATGGCGGGGACCTGAGCGCCGCTTAGCCCCGCGTGAAGGGGAGACCGCGGGAGAAACGCTGGCCCGCTGGCATGAAGCACTGCGCGCGATGCCCACGATCGCTGAACTACCGCCCGCTATTGTGACCGAGGTCAGCGAGAACGGTGCGTCCGCCCTCATGAAGTCTGGCGACGCTATTTTAGTCCCGTGGCAGGATAATCTTGCCAAGGTACGCCGCTACCGCTCAATCAATCAAACCGCTGTACCTGAAAAAACCGCCGCCGATTTACTCGCCCCAGGAGATTTAATCCGAGTTCGTTTGGTCGAGGGGCAATGGCGCCTTACGCAAGTGCCGAAAGCGCAATCCGCATTAGTGTCGTTGGACCCAAAGCATGGTGCCATTCGCGCGCTGGTCGGTGGCATGGGATTCGAATTATCTAAATTCAATCGCGCGACCCAAGCGCGGCGACAACCAGGCAGTAACTTCAAACCGTTTCTTTATGCCAACGCCCTCACTCGGGGCATCACCCCGTCGACCGTGATCAACGACGCACCAGTCGTTCTGGACAACTTAGCGGCGGCAGAGATTTGGCGCCCTGAGAACGACAGCGGTAAATTCTATGGCCCCACTAGGTTGCGGGAAGCGCTCGCGTTTTCGCGTAATTTAGTCTCCATTCGGGTATTACAGCGCGTGGGAGTGAGGACCTTTATCGACTTTGTGGAGGGGCTTGGCTTCAATACCGAAGGCATGCAGGCAAACCTCACACTGGCTTTAGGAACTCATGCCTTCACGCCTCTTGATATCGCAACGGGTTATACCATTCTCGCAAACGAGGGCTTCAAAGTAGAACCTTGGCTTATCGACCGTATCGAGAATGCGAAAGGCGACATCCTTTACGCCGCCGATCCTCTCGTGGCCTGTCCCGAGTGCACGAATACTCAGCTAGCAGATGACGAGATGACCCGCATGGAGGATATTTTAGGCACCGCTGTGCCAGAGGTGCGCGCTGCGACTCGCGTCATGGATCCGAGAGTGGCGTACATCATCGCTTCCTTTTTAAGAGAGGCCATACAGCGCGGCACGGGTCGCCGAGCGAAAGTGCTGGAGCGAACCGATATTGGCGGTAAAACCGGCACCACTAACGGACCAAGAGATGCTTGGTTCTCTGGATTCAACGGTGACTTAGTCACGACTACTTGGCTGGGGTTCGACGACTACAGTCCGCTGGGCCGAAGAGAATTCGGTGGCACAGCCGCCCTGCCCATCTGGATTGATTTCATGCGCGAGGCCTTGCCGGCACCCCAACCCGATGCCCCTATGCCACCCGGTATTGTGCGACTCAGCGTCGATCGGGACTCCGGTTTGAGAGTGCAAGGCAATCCCAGCAATAGCGTCATGGAGTATTTTTTGGAGGAGTCACTGCCGGACTGGGGTAACAATGCGAGCGAGCCAATCGATACTGAAACGCTCGAAGGGATTTTTTAAGCCAAAAAAAAGCCGGAAAAACCGGCTTTTTAATGCAATCCTGCGCTCACTTCGAGAGGCTACGCCCGCCGAATCGCTTGTTAAAACGGTCCACTCGACCACCTGTATCAACAATCTTCTGCTTACCGGTATAGAAGGGGTGGCACTGGCTACAAACATCCAAAGAGATGTCCTCGCTCAAGGTAGACCGGGTCTTAATCTCGTTACCACAGCTACACCGAGCCGTTATTTCGCCATACTGTGGATGAATATCAGCTTTCACGCCAACCTCCATTAATCTTGTTGGGTGTAAAAAAGAGGGCGGATAATACCAGAGCCTCCACCGATAGCAACATGGAATACGCCCACTCCCTCGCTTTAGTACACTAGAGGCCATTAAGAAGCATATTGAGTCCAGCTTGCCCGACACCGCCCTAAACATCCCCCACGATCAAACGATCTGGCGCTGTGCTGTTCCGACACCACTGAGGCGACTATTTGATTATCTGCCACCGGAAGGATGGTCGGGCAACATTGAGCCCGGAAGCAGAGTGCGCGTCCCTTTTGGTCATCGCACATTAGTTGCCATCGTGGTGAGTCAAGCCAGAACATCTGACCTACCCTCGGCACGACTGCGTCATTGCGCCGCTGTCTTGGATACCAAACCACTTTATTCAACGTCACTGAACCAGTTAGTGCAGTGGGCGGCCGAGTACTATCAGCATCCGGTCGGTGAGGTGTGGCCTTTGGCGCTGTCACCCGGTGAACGGCGGGGTCATCCCGAGCGTCCCCTGGGGAGTCCCGGTATTAAACTCACCCTACGGGGATGCGGTTTGGCACCCAACACGCCCCATGGCGCGCCAAAACAAGCGAGTTTGATCGACTTATTGCGAACAGGCCCCCTAAAACTGGACAAAGCCAGAGCACTGGGTTTTCAGCGTTCGGTGATCAATGCACTGATCGAAAAAGACCTCGTCGAAACCTGTGAAATCGTCCAACCTGAGCCATGGCAGACAAAAACCGCCCCCTTGCCTGCCAACCCGGAGCAGCAGTCGGCGATCGATAGCGTGCGGTCGTCTTTAAATCACTTCCAGGTTCACCTGCTTTATGGCATTACGGGTAGCGGTAAAACCGAGGTCTATCTCCAAACGATTGCCACATGCCTTAATCAAGGTCGGCAGGCCCTCGTGTTACTGCCAGAAATTGCACTGACACCACAAACCCTAGCGCGGTTCGAAGCGCGGTTCGAGGCCCCTGTGGTTGCCTTGCACTCTGGGATTGGCGACGCAGCGCGAGATCGCGCATGGGCCGCCGCACGTCACGGCCATGCCGCCATCATTTTAGGAACACGATCTACCGTATTTGTCCCGATGAACCGCTTGGGTCTGATTGTGGTCGACGAGGAGCATGACGCCGCTTTCATACAACAAGATGGGCTGCGTTACTCCGCCAGAGATGTCGCCATTAAACGTGCTCAGCTTGAGGGATGTAACATTCTGTTAGGTAGCGCCACACCGAGTCTGGAAAGCTGGCATAACGCTGAAAAGCAGCGCTACCAACGCCACGTGCTCTCTCAACGTGCCGGTAACAGCCAACTGCCAGAGCAACGCCTCATAGACATCAGTGGGTTAGAGCTGTCCGCTGGATTATCTGCCGAATTGATCAGTCACATTGAGCAAACATTGATTAACGGGGAGCAGGTACTGGTTTTTCTCAATCGCCGTGGCTTTGCCAATGCGTTGTTGTGCCATGACTGTGGCTGGAGCAGTGACTGTCCCGATTGTGACGCACGCATGACACTCCATAAAATACCCCCGGCCCTACATTGCCATCATTGTGACCGCCGTAATCCCCTCCCGAGCCACTGCCCTGCCTGCAGCAGTAGGCGCTTAGTCGGCACGGGTGTTGGCACACAGCAGACGGAGACGTTCCTGGCTGAACGCTTTGCGACTTACCCAGTGGTTCGAGTCGATAGTGATACGGTGACCAGCAAAGCTGCGATACCAGAGTTGATCGATCAACTCGCCAGCGCTGACCCTATTCTCATGATTGGCACCCAAATGCTCAGCAAAGGTCACCACTTTCCCCACGTGACATTGGTGGCAGTCGTCGATGCAGACGCGCTGCTCTTCAGCCCCGACTTTCGTGGCGAAGAACGGCTACTGCAGCTGTTAACCCAAGTCGCTGGCCGAGCTGGTCGGGACCGCAAACCGGGACAGGTCATTATTCAGACTCGACAACCCGAGCACCCGCTAATACGGGGGCTTGACGCGCCTTACCATAGCTTACTCCCCGACCTGCTGAGGCAGCGAGCACAGGCCCGTTTACCACCCTACGGCGCCCTCGCGGTCATCCGGTGTGACAGCCACAGCAAACAAGAAGGCCTGGACTTTCTTCGCGCATTGAAGGAGGGGACACCGGCCATTGAGGCCCACTACATTGGGCCCCTGCCCGCGGCAATGGCGCGACGTAAAAATCGCTACCGCAGCCAACTGATTATCACTGCCAAAACGCGGCCCGCATTAGCGCATACTGTTGCCGCACTCGTCTCTCAGGCAGAATTGGGATCACGTCCGCACCAGTTCAGTTGGTCAGTCGATATCGACCCCTATGAAGCCTTGTGAATTCCTTGGCTGGAGCAAGCCCAGTGGGTCGGCGATAATGTGCGGCGAGCCGTGCAACCCGCGCAGCAGGACATAACTTTGACAGGACGACCATGAAATCTGAACTGGCTACGCTGATTACTTCAGGGTTACAAAAACTCGTTGCGGAGGACGTGCTGCCGGTCATGCCTGATGTCGCGCCACAAATCGACCACCCAAAAGATACCGCGCATGGCGACCTCTCCTGCAATATCGCCATGGTATTAGCCAAACAAGCAAAAATCCCACCGAGAGATCTAGCGACACAACTGATTGCCGCACTGCCCGATAACACGCTGATTGAGCGGACCGATATTGCTGGACCTGGGTTCATTAACTTTTTTATTAGGGCCAGTCAGCACACCGCTGTCATCGGCGCCATCTTGGAAGCCAAGGATCAATATGGTCGCTGTGACATCGGCCGCGGGCGGCGAGTACAGGTGGAATTTGTCTCGGCAAACCCAACCGGGCCTCTTCATGTTGGCCACGGCAGGGGTGCAGCCATTGGAGATTCTCTCGGACGCCTGCTCACCGCGACGGGTTGGTCGGTTCAGCGAGAGTTCTACTACAACGATGCTGGACAACAGATTAATAACTTGGCGCTGTCAGTTCAGGCCCGGGCAAAAGGCAAAGGCCCCGAGGATCCAGAATGGCCAGTAGACGGGTATCGCGGCGAATATATTCAGGATGTTGCCACTGCTTATCAAGCGGGCGATACCGTGCATGCTGCCGATCGCACCATTACTGCGGATGGCGACCTGAATAACCTTGACGCTATTCAGGCATTTTCCGTTGCCTGCCTCCGTCGTGAACAAGATCAAGACCTGCGCTCATTTTCGGTCCTGTTCGACCGCTACTTTCTAGAGTCCTCGCTTTACGAGTCAGGGGCCGTTGAGACAACCGTGAGGGCATTGGAGGACAATGGTCACACCTATGAAGATCAAGAGGCACTATGGCTCAAAACGACTGATTTTGGCGACGACAAAGACCGGGTCATGCGCAAGCGCGATGGCGGTTATACCTACTTCGTACCCGATGTCGCTTACCATCATGACAAGTGGCAACGCGGCTTTGAGCGTGTCATCAATGAGCAAGGTGCCGATCATCACAGTACCATCACTCGGGTCCGAGCCGGGTTACAGGGCCTCGACGTAAATATCCCAAAAGGATGGCCGGAGTATGTGCTTCACCAAATGGTGACGGTGATGCGAGATGGCAGTGAGGTCAAACTATCGAAGCGTGCGGGCAGCTACGTGACGCTGCGGGACCTCATCGAGTGGGTTGGGTGTGATGCCACGCGTTTTTTCCTAGTCGCTAGAGCGCCGACCTCCCAACTTACATTCGATATCGACTTAGCGCTTGCGCGCAGTAACGAAAATCCGGTTTATTACATTCAGTACGCGCACGCACGCTGCGCCAGCTTGCTTCTCAAAGCAGAGGCATTATTAGGCGACGAAGGCGCCATGGCCGGGCTGCCTCACGTTGACAGCCTGACTGAGCCAGAGACACTAGGACTCATCATCAACCTCGCCCGATTCCCCGATGTGGTTGTCGCTGCCGCTGAACGACTTGAGCCACATGATGTGGCGAATTATCTTCGCCAAATCGCCGCTGACTTTCACAGCTTCTACAATGCGCACAAGATTCTCGACGCAGCACCTGACACCGCTCTTGCGAGACTCGCGCTGGTCGCGGCAACCCAGCAAGTCATTGCTAGCGGGCTTGATCTACTGGGTGTCTCGGCGCCTGAGTCAATGTAATCATGGCGAGATCATCACAAAAACCAAAGCCCAAATCCGCTGCAACGCGCCATAACGCCGGGCACGAGACTCACAAGACGCCGCCGACACTCACCAAAGCGCATCTCCACGGTGCAATGGCGGGCGCGCTAGCCGGGGTAATGGCGACGCTCAGCATTAACCATTGGTTAGCGCAACCAGACCCCAACCTGGCAATAGAAACAATGCCGGCACCCACCACGGTTGTTGAGCCCGCACCCCGCTTTGTTTTTGATACGGTTTTACCAAATGAGGAAATCGATTTAACGCCTGACATTGAGCCAGCTGAGTTGACCGCTGGTGGCACCCATACTGCTGGCTACCTACTGCAAGTAGGCTCTTTCAGGCAGGAGGAAGATGCCGATCGGCGGCGGGGTGAGCTCGCGTTACTGGGACTAGAGGCCGCGGTTGAACTCACTAACGGAGATAACGGTCGCTGGTATCGGGTCACCATGGGGCCTTTTGCGAGCCGCTCTGAAATAGCGCGTGCCCGCTCTAAAGCGGCACAAGCGAATATGGATACGTTACTGCTGAAACGGGAATCGCCATGAGCGTCACAACACCGCAACGCGTTACCCGACTGCATTACGCCCGCAGTCGGAGAAAACTCGAACTCACGTTTGACGATAGTGCGGCGTTCGAACTCAGCGCAGAATACTTGCGTGTTTTTTCTCCCTCCGCAGAAGTGCGAGGCCACGGCGCTGGGCAAGAGGTCTTGCAGACTGGCAAATCATCGGTAGAAATTGTGGCGATTGCGCCCGTCGGACACTATGCGGCGCAAATCACGTTTGATGACGGACACGACTCGGGCCTATATAGCTGGGCCTACCTGCGCGATCTGGCCGAACAGCAGGACCAATATTGGCATCAATACTTGCAGCAGCTTGCCGCGGCCGGGAAATCTAGGGATGCGGACTCACAAGTGCTACATTTTCAGCCCTGAACAGACACTCGCTGCTCAGGTACACTGGCCGGTCCGTTAACGGAGTTGCCACAGGGCAACAGTGAGCACCCGGATATGACAAACGACACCACCAGCGCGTCTCACGACGAGGACAACACTACCGACTTTGGTTTTAGCCGGGTGAACCGGGGCGATAAGGCCGGCATGGTGCGGGGCGTCTTCGATTCCGTTGCGGGGCGCTATGACCTAATGAACGATCTCATGTCGGGGGGCATTCATCGCCTTTGGAAACGATTCACCATTGAACTCAGTGCCGTGCGGCCGGGGCAAACGGTTTTAGATATCGCTGGCGGCACAGGAGATCTAGCGGCCAAATTTTCTCGCTTAGTGGGGCCTGAGGGCCAAGTTATTTTGGCGGACATCAACGCGGCAATGCTAACCGTGGGACGCGACCGGCTCATCGACAAAGGCGCGACCGGTAATGTCCAAGTCGTTCAAGCGGACGCGCAACAATTGCCTTTTGACGACAATAGTATTGACTGTATTACCATTGCTTTCGGTCTGCGTAATGTCACCGATAAAGCCATGGCGATGCGCTCTATGCTACGTGTTTTACGGCCAGGCGGCAGGTTGCTGGTGTTGGAGTTTTCCAAGCCGACCTCAGCACTGCTGGGCAAACTATACGATCAGTATTCGTTTCAAATATTACCTGCGATGGGCCGACTGATAGCACAGGACGCAGAAAGCTATCGCTATTTGGCAGAATCTATCCGCCAGCACCCAGATCAAGAAACGCTTCTGGAAATGATGGAGACAGCAGGGTTCGCCAATTGCCGGTACCACAATATGACAGGGGGCGTCGTGGCGCTCCATCAAGGTTTTAAAGCGTGACCCAGCACGACCCTGCGTTATTAAGCGCAGCGCTTGCGGGTATCGAACGGGCATTTAACCAAGCCATTGCGTTGTCGCCCACCTCGCATGACGAACTCGCTGAGCTTGCTGGAACCGTGCTGGGTGTCGAGATCACAACCTTTGATTTGACGGTCTATCTCGACATCACTTCTGGCACCGAGGCGAGGCTTTTAACGCACTGCGAGCTACCTACGGCTGCTTTTGTGCGCGGTACAGTCGAGGACTTCGCATCACTAGCCTCTTCGAAAGATCCCGCGGCAGTCCTCATCAATAGCGGCATTGAGCTAGAAGGCAATAGCGCCAGTCTCATTGCACTGCAGCAGGTTATTTCGCGCATGGATATCGATTGGGAGGCGCCGTTAGTCGACACACTGGGTGACGTCATGGGTCACCAAATTGCGGAAGCACTGCGCCGCATTTTTCGCTGGGGAGAAGGCGCTCACGCCAGTTTACGGCGACAGGTCTCGGAGTTTGTATTAGAAGAGGCGCGCTTGACCCCACCCAAAGCCGAGCTCGAATATTTTTTTGACGCCGTACAGTCCTTATCGATGCAAGTCGATCGCGTGCAAAGCAAATTCGAAAAATTACGCGCCAAAGTCGAGCAGAAGCGGGGGCAGGCATGAGGCGTTTAATTGCGCTCTATCGCACGGCAGCGCGCTACCGACTCGATCAGCTCTTACCCCCAACGCAAAGACCGAGGCTACTGGTTTTGCTGTTGCGCGTTTTCCCCGTGTCGTCGGTCGCCACAAATACTCCCAGAGGGGAGAGGCTGCGGCGGGCATTAGAAGATTTGGGTCCCGTCTTTGTTAAATTCGGACAACTGTTGTCGACTCGCCGAGATTTGTTGCCACGCGATATCGCCGATGAACTGGCATTACTCCAAGATCAGGTTGCCCCCTTCCCCGCCAACGAAGCCATTGAGCGTATCGAGCACGCACTGAGTAAACCCATTGCTGAATGCTTCGCCGAATTTGATGCGAATCCGCTGGCTGCTGCGTCAGTGGCACAAGTCCATGGTGCGCGTCTCGCAGACGGTACCGATGTTGTCGTGAAGGTCTTGCGTCCCGGCATTGAACTGACCATTGCTCAGGACCTTAAAATTCTCCACCACGTCGCGACACTGCTGGCTCGTTGGTCACGCAACGGCCGACGGCTTAGACCCGTCGAAGTGGTGGCAGAATATGAGCGAATCATTCATGGCGAGCTTGATCTGCAGCGTGAAGCCGCTAATGCCTCCCAGTTAAAACGTCATTTTCAAGCCGGTGATCTGGTCTATGTGCCCGCGGTTCACTGGCCATTAACCACTCAGCAAGTCATGGTCAGCGAGAGAATCTATGGCGTCCCGATCAGTGATATTGAGGCGTTGCGCGCGAAGCAGGTCGATGTGAAACTGCTTGCAGAGCGCGGGGTAGAGATTTTTTTCACTCAAGTATTTCGCGACAGTTTTTTTCACGCGGATATGCATCCCGGTAATATCTTTGTTGACTGCACGCATCCGGAAGATCCCCGTTATATTGCGGTGGACTGCGCGATTGTCGGTCAACTCGACGACCGAGATCTGTATTACCTCGCACGCAACCTACTCGCGATTTTTCAACAAGATTATCGGCTCTGCGCCAAACTTCATATCGAGTGTGGCTGGATCTCAGCCGATACCCCGGTCGCTGAATTTGAATCCGCCATGCGCACACTGTGTGAGCCGGTATTCGAACGCCCACTGGCAGAGATTTCATTCGGTCATATGGTGGTGAACTTATTCCGCACCGCGGGACAGTTTGATATGCAAGTGCAGCCACAGCTCGTGCTTCTGCAAAAGACCCTGCTCAATATCGAGGGGCTAGGTAGGCAGCTCTATCCAGCATTAAATCTGTGGGACACCGCCAAGCCCTTCCTTGAACAGTGGGTCTCAGAGCGATATTCACTGCAGACGGTGAGCAAGCGATTGCAGGAGGATGCGCCGGCGCTACTGGAGTCGCTACCGCTATTACCCGATCTGGTGCTGGCACAACTCCGACAATCTAAAAAGCAACCGGTGCCGGTTGCAGCGACACCGCGTTGGGTATTGCCCTTAACCGGGCTGGGCGCATTGGCACTCGGTTTCGGCATTGCTCAGTCGATCGAGGGGCTAGGCTGGCTGATTCTGGGTGGCGGCTGCCTACTCTGTGCGATCGTTTTGCGACACCGATAACCCCTTAAGACCTCTGGCATACTACTCACATGACAGCACTTGACGCTCAGACCCCAACAACGATGACCCCTCGCTGGAATGAGCAGGGTCTTATCCCCGCCGTCGCGCAAGATCATGAAACGGGTGAAGTGCTGATGGTTGCTTGGATGAATGCAGAGTCGTTGGCGTTGACACTGTCGCAACGGCAGGCAATTTATTGGTCACGATCCCGGCAAGCCCTATGGCGCAAGGGAGAAACCTCTGGTAGCACTCAGGAACTCATCGATATCAAACTAGACTGTGATGGCGATACACTCTTACTACAGGTGCAACAAAATGGCACGGGAGCTTGCCATACCGGACGCCGAACTTGTTTTTTTTACTCGAGCGTCGATGATACGTGGCAGCTAACTGAGGACCAGTGAATGACTGACGTACTCACAGCCCTAGACAAGGTCCTTCTAGCGCGAAAAATCGCGGCAGCAGACAGTTCCTATGTCGCCTCTTTGCATGCACAAGGTTTGAACAAAATTTTAGAAAAAGTCGGCGAAGAAGCGACTGAAGTGATCCTCGCGGCAAAAGACACGGCGCAAGGAGGCGAGCGAGCGGCGCTGATCAATGAAGTGGCGGACCTGTGGTTTCACACACTCGTCATGCTCTCGCACCTCGATGCTGACCATAAAGCCGTACTAGAGGTACTGGATAAAAGAATGGGGCTATCAGGACTTACGGAAAAAGCCTCTCGTAACAGCCATAATGACGCCTCAGACGAGGCGTAAGAACAGGGAGAAACACTATGGGTCTTGGCGGAATCAGTATTTGGCAACTGCTTGTCATCCTCGCAATCGTTGTGATGCTCTTCGGGACATCGAGGCTGCGCAACATTGGGGGCGATTTGGGTAACGCGATCAAGGGCTTTCGAGACAGCATGAAGCAAGACACACCCGAGTCAGAAACTGTCAGCGCCTCGGTTGAGCGCGAGGAGAGCGCCTCGGATTCTACTGGCTCGACTGCGGCACGCGAGGAAAGCCATCACGATAAGCCGCCCGTGTAACCGGAGCACCCGTTCGTGTTCGATATTGGCTTTGCTGAGCTCTTGTTGATTGGGGTGGTAGGCCTCTTGGT
>CAJWWJ010000040.1 GCA_913048575.1 uncultured Halieaceae bacterium | reverse complement strand
CTTGCTACTGCCCACCAGGGAAAGAGCCCCTCGCTTAGCAGCTGCGCGATCGGGGACCGGGGCACCAGCGCCCGATGGTCGGATAAAAATCGCACCCCTGCCAAGTAGGCCTCACCCACAATATAAGCTACCGGTTTCCGCTCCTCACAGCGGGCAACCAGCATCTGACTCAACCGCTTTTCCGCCTCGACAGGAAACGGTTTCGCCAGCAAATCAACGGACTGCGCCGCCGGTAGTTTTGCCGCGGCCAGCAGTAAGGCGACTGCCTCATCATGCGCCGATTCGTAGCCGTGCCCAAAGCACAGACCTGCTGCGTCGAGGGCGGCCTCAATCTGTCCTAGTTTTGTCCGGAAAGTAGCCATAGCCTGTCTAATAAGTTGGACGCCTTATGATATCATTTATGGTGGACATCGCGGCGCGGGTCTCGCTTGTCTCTTGGGTCAGCGGAACCGGTCGTAAACCAACACCGCGGGGGCGTCACAGCGATCTCAACGGGACGTAAAAACAGTTGGTCAGACGTCGTGCAAAAGAAAATGACACAAGAGAACCCAGAATTGAAATCTAAAATGCCTGCCGCGAAGTAAGATAAGTAAGAGACTTCTCATCAGAAGGGTGGAACAAAATATGGCGATCAATCAATTGAAGACAGCGGTGACAACAGCACTGCCGGGCGCATTGACACCCGAGGCTATTGCCGTGCGCGGCGCCTTGCTGAAGCGTGGCTTAGAGACACCCATGACGACGAACGGGCTATCCCGCGATGAGCGCTATGACGTGATCCAAGCGTCGTTCACCCAAATCTTGAACACCCTCGGACTTGACTTGCGAGACGACAGTCTAGAACAGACACCACATCGCATAGCGAAGATGTACGTAGATGAAATTTTCAGCGGACTAGACTATACCCATTTTCCTAAAATCACGGTGATTCAGAATAAGATGAAGGTCGAGGAGATGGTCTGCGTCGACGATATCGACCTCACCAGCACCTGCGAGCATCACTTCGTCACGATAGATGGCTCAGCAAAAGTGGCTTATATCCCGAAAGACACCGTCATCGGTCTCAGCAAGATCAACCGCCTCGTCAGGTTTTTCTCGCAGCGGCCACAGGTACAAGAGCGGCTGACACAGCAAGTGCTTGTCGCCATGCAAACACTGCTCGGCACTGAGGACGTGGCGGTCACGATCAACGCGGTGCACTACTGCGTGAAGTCCAGGGGCGTGCAGGACGGCAACAGTCATACACGAACCACCTCATTGGGCGGCGTGTTTAAGTCAGACCCCGCATCACGGGCCGAATTCTTAAACCAATAAGCCAGCGCTGAGGGCGTCATGAAATGCCATGGTGCGCGCCCATCAATCGAGCACATGTAAGCGAGAGCGGAACAGGGGTGACGCGATCGCGGTCTCAACCGCCACGCGCTTAAACTGTCTCTTCATCCGTGGCACCCTCAAAAAACGAGACGACCTTAGTGGCAATGATCTCGGCCCCCTCTTCCATATGCGTATGATGTTTGCCTGGGACGCGTTGCACACTGCAATCTGATAAATGAGAAATTGACTGCAGAGACGCCTCCAGTCCAGTCCTCACCCGCAGCCCCTCCTCTGCCACTAATACCAACGTCTTAACCGACAGACTCGCGTAGAAAGCCGCAATCATGCCAGCGGTCAGCTTGACTGCAGAAGCCTGATTCAGGCGCGGGTCGTGGGTGAGTTCGAAGCCATTGTCATGCGATCGGAGCGCCCTCGGTGCCAGCAGCCTCGCACTGCTCTCCGAAAAACCCAGCTTCACCCTAGCGTTAATAAAACCTGCTACATCCGTGAAGTGACGTCGTCGGCGCGTCCTCGCCGCCTCACGATCTCTCTGAGCCTGAACAAACTGCTGCGGCGCTGCCGTCTCCTCGGCGGGTATAGGGAGCATGCCATCAAGCAGTACCAAATGAGAACAACGGTCCCCCAATGCGGCAGCCAAAAGCACCGCAATCGCCGCACCGCGGCTGTGCCCCATCACAATCACAGAGCCTTCGTCGAGCTGTTCCACAATCCCCAACAGCTGGGGCACATCATCCCAGATGTGATAGGTCGCATCTGCGGAGCGATGATCACTGTGGCCCTGCCCTGACAAATCCAAAGCCACCAACCTGAATTGAGCCAGATGAGGCGCTAACACCGAGAACGATAAGGCATTATCTAACCAACCATGGAGCGCAATAATGAGCGGCCCCTCGGGATTACCCCATTCGATCCCCCGATAAGTCAGACCATCGACCACAAAGGCACACTCCTGACCTGAATCACTCATACCGACCCCCTTGGGGTGACGATCGATGACGAAGCACCGTCGCACCGCCCCTTGTTAAACTCAACACTTCAAGCGTTGCGTAACCGCTGGGTGCCAAGGGTGGTAACGTTTCATCATCACTCCACACTGCGATAGCCCGCGAAACGAAAGGCTCATGCGAGACCAAAAGGATGTGGGCAGCATCAATACCCTGCCACATCTTGTTGGCAAGATCGGCGCCCGGCGCCAGCAATTGATCTGCAACGCACGACATCGGGCGCAATACGTCGCGGAGTATGGCTGCCGTTTGCGACGTTCTCGTCAGTGGGCTATGGCGTAGTTGTTCCACCTGAGGCAGCCCGGACTGCGTAAGCCATCGCGTAAAAGCCGCTGCGGCAACGGTCACTTCGTCCCGCCCGGGCTCGGTCAGCTCACGATCAGCATCCCGAGCCGCAAAAGCGGCCTCTCCGTGTCGCCAAATCGTCAGCAACACCTTAGGCGTCACTCATCTCCACCAGCAACTTATTCAGCCGAGCAACATAGCTCGCGGGATCCTCAAGTGCCGATCCCTCGGCCAAAAATGCCTGATCCAACAGAATTTGCGCCAGATCTGCAAAACGATCCTCGTCCGCCTCCTGATCCAATCGCTGCAGCAATGGATGTTCAACATTGATCTCCATGGTCGGTTTGCTCTCAGGCATTGCCTGCCCCGCAGCCTCCATCATGCGGCGCATTTGCGCACCCATCTCGTGCTCTGCCACGGTCAAACAGGCGGGAGACGCAGTTAAGCGAACGGTGGGGCGCACTGCCGCTACCCGTTCGGTCAGCACTGCTTGCATCCGCTCAATCAGTGACTCGCTCGCTTTCTCCGCTGCCTCCAGTGCCGCTTTGGATTTTTCATCGTCGGCGGAATCGTCCCATTCCCCCTTGGCACAGTCCTTAAATGGCTTACCGTCATACTCACCAAGATGACTCATCAGCCACTCATCAACCCGATCCGACAGTAGCAACACTTCGACACCTTGCTGTCTCAACGACTCGATATGGGGACTGTTCTTCGCCGTGACGTGATTTTCTGCAACGACGTAATAAATAGACTGCTGATCGTCTGACATCGACTCGACATACTGCTTTAAGGACACCCGTTGAAGTGCTTCATCGTCGCGTGTCGTCGCAAAGCGGAGCAGCTCCGCCACCTTTTCCCGATTACCGAAGTCCTCTGCAGGCCCCTCTTTTAGCACGACACCGAAAGTATCCCAAAAACGCTCAAAGTCCTCTGGTGATTTAGTGGCCATCTTGCTGATCATATCGAGCACGCGCTTCGTCAGCGCACCGCGGATCGAGTCGACCTGCTGGTTTTGTTGCAACAGCTCTCTGGAGACGTTGAGAGGCAGATCGTTTGAGTCGAGGACGCCTTTGACAAAGCGCAAATACATCGGCAGAAACTGCTCTGCCTCATCCATGATAAAGGTGCGCTGGACATAGAGCTTGAGCCCTCTGGCCCCCTCCCTCTGCCACAAATCAAACGGGGCGCGCTGAGGCACATACAGCAATGAGGTGTACTCAAGCTTGCCCTCGACCGCATTATGGCTCCAGGTCAACGCCTCTTCGAAGTCGTGAGATATATGCTTATAAAACGCCTGATATTCCTCATCGCTCACTTCAGAACGACTGCGAGTCCAGAGCGCCTTGGCCTCGTTAATCGCCTCCCAGGCTGGCTCAGCACTGGCCTCGTCATCGCTACTGTCACTATCATCTTCGGCCTCCGTGACTGCGGCGGGCATCATCACGGGTACTGAGATGTGGTCCGAATACTTCTTAATCACCGAGCGCACTCGCCAACCATCGGCAAACTCATCTGCATCAGATTTTAAATACAAGACCACCGTGGTCCCTGGGGTCTCACGCTCAGTCTCAGAAATGGTGAACTCATCCTCACCCGCAGACTCCCAACGGGTCGCGGTGTCGCTCCCTGCCTTGCGGGTCACCACCTCCACTCGATCGGCAACAATAAACGACGAGTAAAAACCCACGCCAAATTGACCAATCAACTGGCTGTCCTGTTTTTGATCCCCACTGAGCTGCTCCATGAAGGCAGCAGTGCCTGACTTAGCGATCGTTCCTAAATTATCGATCACTTCCTCTCGGGACATCCCAATACCATTGTCGTCGATGGTAATGGTTTTCGCCTCAGCATCAGTGGCGACTCGAATGCGATACTCCGCTGTCAAACCTGCCAAGTCCGAGTCACTGATCACCGCAAATCGGTGCTTATCAATGGCATCTGAAGAATTAGAGATGAGCTCCCTCAAAAATATTTCGCGATTGGAATACAAAGAATGGATCATGAGTTGAAGCAATCGCTTCGCCTCGGTTTGAAATCCCATTGTTTGGGTTGCTTCTGCGGTCATAGCTCGCCTCGTCTCACCAGGTTAAGTCGAATAGATGGGGGCCTTAATAGTAATTTCAAGCGGGAAACACTGGCTTTCACCCATAAAAAAGCCCGCCGAAGCGGGCCCTAACAGGATCGGCAGGCTTACCAACCTGTAATCTCGGTCAATGCGGCGCCGATATCGGCCAAAGAGCGGACTGTTTTAACACCCGCGCCCTCAAGGGCCGCGAATTTTTCGTCCGCCGTGCCTTTTCCACCAGAGATAATCGCGCCGGCATGGCCCATTCGCTTGCCTTTTGGGGCAGTCACCCCGGCGATATAGGACACGACTGGCTTGGTCACGTTGTGACGGATAAATTCAGCCGCTTCTTCCTCAGCGGTTCCGCCAATCTCACCGATCATGACAATGGCTTCGGTACTGTCATCTTTTTCAAAGAGATCGAGGATGTCGATAAAATGGGACCCGGGAATGGGATCACCACCGATACCAACGCAGGTTGATTGCCCATAACCCACATCCGTTGTCTGCTTAACCGCTTCGTAAGTCAGCGTGCCGGAACGGGACACGATGCCAACACGACCCGGCAAATGAATCTCTGCTGGCATGATGCCGATCTTGCATTGCCCAGGCGTGATCACGCCTGGGCAGTTGGGCCCGATCAGGCGCACACCCAACTCGTCGCACTTAACCTTGGCGTCTAACATGTCGAGTGTCGGCACGCCCTCTGTGATGCAGACAATCAAGTGGATGCCCGCTAAAGCGGCCTCGAGAATGGAATCCTTACAAAATGGAGCGGGAACATAAATCACCGAGGCCTCTGCGCCCGTCGCGCTCACCGCCTCAGAAACCGTATTAAAGACCGGCAAACCCAAATGTGTTTGTCCGCCTTTTCCGGGTGTCACACCACCGACCATTTTCGTGCCGTAAGCAATCGCTTGCTCCGAGTGAAAAGTGCCTTGTGAACCAGTAAAACCCTGACAGATAACACGCGTCTCTGAATTAATCAAAATGCTCATTGGACACCTCCAGCTGCTGCAACCACCTTTTGGGCCGCATCAGTCAGACTTTCTGCCGCTTCAATATTAAGACCACTATTGGCGAGTACTTCGCGACCAAGCGTCGCGTTATTACCCTCTAACCTCACCACAACCGGCACCTCAACTCCCACTTCCTCAACTGCGCCAATCACGCCCTCAGCAATCAAATCGCAGCGAACAATCCCGCCAAAAATATTGATCAATACGGCTTTAACATTCTCGTCTGACAGGATAATTTTGAACGCCTCGGTGACACGCTCTTTGGTCGCACCACCCCCCACATCCAAAAAGTTAGCTGGCGAGCCGCCATGCAATTTCACAATATCCATTGTTCCCATTGCCAATCCAGCGCCATTGACCATACAACCGATGCTGCCATCGAGCGCTACGTAGTTCAGTTCCCAATGTGCCGCATGCGCCTCTCGCTCATCTTCTTGAGACGGGTCGTGCATCTCCTGCAGTGCGGGTTGTCGATACAGTGCATTGGAATCCACGACGACCTTGGCATCCAGACAGTGCAGGTTACCCTCGTCGGTAATCACCAAGGGATTCACCTCAATCAACGCCAAATCCTTCTCTTGAAACAATTTAGCCAGACCCAGAAAGATAGTGACAAACTGCTTAATCTGAACCCCTGACAAACCGAGCCGGAAAGCCAGATCACGCCCTTGAAAAGGCTGCGCCCCCACTAACGGGTCAACCTCTGCTTTGAGAATTTTATCCGGCGTCTCTTCTGCGACTTTTTCAATTTCAACACCGCCCTCAGTAGAAGCCATGAACACGATGCGGCGGCTAGCGCGATCAACCACGGCGCCCAAGTACAACTCTTCTGCAATATCGGTGCACGACTCGACCAAAATCCGCGACACAGGCTGACCCGCCGCATCGGTCTGATAGGTCACCAGACGCTCGCCCAACCACTGCTTTGCGAAATCACCAGCGGCTTGAGGTGAATCAATTAATTTGACCCCCCCCGCCTTACCGCGTCCACCCGCGTGCACCTGAGCTTTGACCACCCATTGATCACCACCGATCTTAGTGGCTGCCTCTATGGCCGCCTCTGCCGACTCGACAGCGTGCCCAATGGAAACAGGCAGTCCATATTCGGCAAATAACGCCTTGCCCTGATACTCATGCAGATTCATAAAAACCTCTCAGCTAATACCTGGTACACCCCACACTCCCCCAGCACCAGGCGGTCAAGAGAGCCCATCAATCGTTGTTATCGCTGAGGACGGTTCACCATGTGAATCGCCCTGCCATCCGCCGCTAGCGCTGCTTCATGGACCGCCTCCGACATCGTCGGATGCCCAAATACCATGAGTTGTAAATCCTCAGTGCTCGCCGCCATTTCCATCGCAATTACAATTTGCTGCACTAGGTCAGCCGCAGACGGACCTACCACATGAGCCCCTAGAATCTGGTCAGAATCGGCATCAGAAAGTATCTTTACCAAGCCATCAGTTTCCCCAGACGCTTGCGCACGTCCAATCGCCGCAAAGGGAAAGGTGCCTACTTTGTAGTCAACACCTTCGGCCTTCAACTCTTGCTCGTTTTTACCGACCGCAGCAACCTCGGGGTGGGTATAGATAATAGAGGGCACCACCTCATAGTTAAGTTGCGCTGCCTTACCATGGATGCGCTCAGCGACCATTACGCCTTCTTCAGAGCCCTTGTGCGCCAGCATCGGCCCCCGCACGATATCGCCAACCGCCCACACCCCCGGCGCCTCAGTTGCGCAGTGTTCATTCACAAAAACAAATCCTCGCTCGTCCATACTGACACCCGAATCACCCGAGAACAGCTTGTCAGTGCGAGGCCTTCGGCCTACTGCAACAATTAAACGATCAAATGTTTCTGAATGTTCGACATCTCCTAGGGAGTAACCCACCGTTACCTGCTCTGGTGTCACCTCTACTCCCGTCACTCTGGCGCCAAGTCGAATATCGAGACCCTGCTTAGCAAATATTTTGGCGGACTCTTTGGCAATCTGCTCGTCCATGGCGGGCAAGAACTGTTCCATCGCCTCAAGAATCACCACCTCAGACCCCAATCGAGCCCAAACGCTGCCGAGCTCAAGGCCAATGACACCCGCACCAATCACGCCCAAACGTGCCGGAACCGAATCGAGGCACAACGCTCCGGTAGAATCCACCACCCGGTCGCCATCGATCGGGGCAGGCGGAATTTCGACCGGCTCAGAGCCTGATGCGAGCACGACGTTATCGGCGGTATAAAGCGCCGTTTGCCCCTCAGCATCAGTCAATTCCACCTGACGTCCGGCCAGTAACTGACCTGCACCACTGAGCACAGTGATCTTATTGTGCTTGAGCAGGCCCGCGACACCTCCGGTCAGTTGAGCGACGATTTTTTCTTTACGCACCATCATCTCAGGGATATTCAACGTCACGTCGTTTACCCCAATACCATGCTCTGAAAGATGCCCTTTGGCATCAGCATAACGTTGCGAGCTATCGAGTAACGCCTTAGACGGAATGCATCCCACATTGAGACAGGTGCCACCCAACACAGGCTTATCGCCGGTATCAGTCTCCTTCTCGATCAGAGCGGTCGACAGCCCGAGTTGCGCGCAACGAATAGCGCAGACATACCCCGCAGGCCCCGAACCAATTACTATCACCTCAAAATGGTTAGACACACTTCCTCCTAGGACTAGAGCTGTAATAGGATCCGAGCGGGATCCTCTATTAGGCCTTTAATCGCCACTAAAAATTGCACCGCCGTTTTACCGTCGACCAAGCGATGGTCATAAGACAATGCAAGGTACATCATCGGCTGAATCACCACCTCACCGTCCATCGCAATGGGCCGGTCCTGAATGGTGTGCATGCCCAGAATCCCCGTTTGCGGGGGATTGAGAATCGGGGTAGAGAGTAATGACCCGAATACGCCACCATTTGAGACGGTAAAGGTACCGCCCGTCATTTCTTCAATCGTCAGCTTCTTGTCGCGCGCCTTGACACCCAAGTCATGAACCGCCGCTTCAATATCGGCGATACTCATAAAATCGGCGTCCCGCAATATCGGCACTACCAATCCCTCATCGACCGATACTGCGACACCAATATCTTGGTAGCCGTGATACACCACATCATTGCCATCGATACTGGCATTCACCGCGGGGAAACGCTTTAGCGCCTCGCATGCCGCTCTCACAAAAAAGCCCATAAAGCCTAAGCGTGTGCCATTGTGGACGGTCTCAAACTGATCTTTGTATTGACGCCTCAGCTTCATCAACGGCGCCATATTCACCTCGTTAAACGTAGTGAGCATTGCCGTTTGCTGCGTCGCAACCAGCAAGCGTTCCGCAATACGCGCCCGCATACGAGTCATGGGGACGCGCTTCTCAATGCGCTCGCTAGTGGGTCCGGTCACCTCCAGTCCAACCGCCTGAGCGACTGGGGTATCGCGCTCTTGCCCACCGGTTTTCGCTAAACCGGCCATGTGAGCGAGCACGTCCTCCTTCAGAAGTCGCCCTCCTTTTCCACTTGCCGTTATCGCTGCGGCTTCAAGGCCCTGTTCGTCCAGCAAGCTGCGCACGGCAGGCCCCATAGGGACGCTATCGGACGACACTGGCTCAGCATTTGCAGAAACAGACTCATCGTGATCCGATGCGGCCGTCGCTTTCGGTGCCGCCGCTTGCGGTACCTCGGCTGCCTCACCCTCTACCAAGATGGCCAACAAGGTTTCACTGAGAATCGTTTCGCCCTCGCCCACCAAAATGGCTTCAATGACTCCCGGCGCCGGCGCAACCACCTCCATCACTACCTTGTCGGTCTCTATTTCAACCAGCAGCTCGTCTCTCGTTACCGACTCACCCGCTACCTTGTGCCAAGCTGACACCACACCATCAGCAACGGACTCTGGAAAAGCGGGCGCTTTGATTTCAATTGTCATGAGGTCATCCTCAACGTTATCTATTAAAACCCCCAGGGCATCGGCCCCAGAGCTTCGTCAATGAACTTTTCTTGTTCTCGCATATGTAATGCCGAGTAACCTGCCGCAGCCGAAGCCGAAGACTCTCTCCCGACGTAACGCAAAAATAAATCGACCTTATGGCGCTGCACGACCGTCCGCATCCGACTCTGCATGGCATACCAAGCACCCTGATTTTTCGGCTCTTCTTGAACCCAATTAACATCTTCTACATTGGGATAACGATTGATGATCTCCATGAGATCAATCCGCGGGAACGGGTACATCTGCTCAATTCGGATGATCGCAATGTCATGAATATCTCGCTCTCGACGTGCGGCTCTTAAGTCATAAAAGACCTTGCCAGAACACAGGATAAGGCGCTTCACTTCGTTCGGGTTCAGTGCGTCCGTTTCATCAATAACCGTCTTAAAGCCACCCTGTGCCAAATCTTCTAACGGTGAGACCGCTTCTTTGTGGCGCAAGAGACTTTTCGGTGTCATCACAATCAGCGGCGTTCTGAAGGGGCGTACAGCTTGTCGGCGCAGCATATGAAACACTTGCGCTGGTGTACTGGGAATACAGACTTGAATATTGTCATCGGCGCACAACTGCAAAAAACGTTCTAAGCGGGCCGACGAGTGCTCAGGACCCTGGCCCTCATAGCCATGAGGCAACAGCATCGTCAGGCCACACAACCGACTCCATTTGTTTTCGCCACTGGAGATAAATTGATCGATCACGACCTGCGCCCCGTTAGCGAAGTCGCCAAATTGCGCCTCCCAAATCACGAGGCCACCCGGCGCAGTGGTCGCATAGCCGTACTCAAAAGCGAGAACGGCCTCCTCTGAGAGCAGCGAATCATGGATGTTAAAAGGCGCTTGGGTTTCAGAGACGTGAGCCAACGGGATCCACGTTTCACTATTACGTTGGTTGTGCAAGACCGCATGGCGATGACTGAACGTACCGCGACCCACATCTTGCCCCGTCAAGCGAACAGGATAACCCTCCTGCAACAGCGAGGCGTATGCCATTGTCTCTGCAAAGCCCCAATTAATCGCTTGCGCGCCGGCCCCCATTTTAAGCCGATCATCCATCAGCTTTTTCACGACACGATGCACCGCGACACCGTCAGGCGCTTCGTTACACGACTCCGACAGCACCTTAAGCTCCGTCAAGGGAACAGCGGTATCCGCCGCAACATCCCAACGATGCCCCAGGTAGGGGGACCAATCCACGAATAACGCTTTATTCGGCTCGGACACCAACGAACTGACCAGCGGCTCATCGCGCTCCAGCGCTTCTCGGTATTGCTCCACCCACTCATTATCTTGCTGTTCGCTCAACACGCCATCGGCAATCAACCGACCGGCGTAGAGCGATCGGGTACTGGGGTGCGACTTAATTTTTTCGTACATACCAGGCTGCGTCACAGACGGCTCATCGGCCTCGTTATGGCCACGTCGTCGATAACACACCAGATCGATCACCACGTCTCGATTAAACTGATTACGATAGTCGACGGCCAGTTGCGTCACGAAAACTACCGCCTCTGGATCATCACCGTTAACGTGGAAGATAGGCGCCTGAACCATTTTTGCAATATCAGTACAGTACTCGGTGGACCGCATATCCTCCGGTGCACTGGTGGTAAAACCGATCTGATTATTGAGGATAATATGCAGGGTCCCGCCAGTATGATAAGCACGGGTCTGAGACATTTGAAACGTCTCCATGACCACGCCTTGCCCCGCAAAGGCGGCATCGCCGTGCAACACAATGGGGACCACTGTTTTACCGACAGCATCTTCGCGCCGATCCTGACGTGCGCGCACCGAGCCCTCTACCACGGGCGACACAATCTCAAGGTGCGAGGGGTTGAAGGCCAGCGCCAAATGCACTTCGCCACCAGGCGTCATCATATTGGAGGAGAATCCTTGGTGGTATTTCACGTCACCGGACCCGATGTACGTCACCTTCCCTTCAAATTCGTCAAATAAGTTGACCGGATTCTTGCCGAGAATGTTGACCAACACATTGAGTCGGCCTCGGTGTGCCATGCCAATGCAAATTTCCTTTGCACCATACCCGCCCACACGCTGGATGGCCTCAGACATCATCGGAATTAAGCTCTCACCGCCCTCTAAACCGAACCGTTTGGTACCCGGATATTTTGAGCCTAGAGAGCGCTCAAGCCCCTCTGCCCCGTTAAGTTGGCGCAAGATCTGCAACCGGTGATCCGAAGAAAACTCCGGCGCACCACGAACCGATTCCATTCGGCTCATAATCCAGTGGCGCTCTTCCGTGTTGACGATATGCATGAACTCAGCGCCGACCGTACCGCAATACGTTCGCTCCAAGGCCTCACGAATGTCTGCCAGCGTCGCTTCTGCGCGACCGAAATAGGCCGTTCCCACCTGAAAGGTGGTGTCGAGGTCGGCATCACTGAGTTCATGGAAGGTCAAATCAAGATCGGGAACTGGGGGGCGCACAGCCAGCGCCAACGGATCTAGCGCTGCCTGTTGATGCCCACGTTGTCGATAAGCAGAGATGAGCTGCACCACGCGAACCTGCTTGCGCTCATATTCGGTTGCA
>CAJWWJ010000039.1 GCA_913048575.1 uncultured Halieaceae bacterium | reverse complement strand
GCCTGCGCCAATCTGGCTGGCTAGGCGAATGCGTTGAGCCTCACCACCAGAGAGTGTCTCGGCGCTCCGGTTCAGCGTTAAGTAATTGAGCCCCACATCGACCAGAAAACGGTAGCGAGCGCGGAGCTCTTTCAAAATTTTCTCGGCGATCGCACCTTGTCGGCCTTCTAGCTCGAGTGCATCGAAGTAGGCCTGGGCGTCACCGACCGGCAGAGCGGTGATGCTGGGCAGCGTTCTATCGTCCACGTAGACACTGCGAGCATCTTCACAGAGTCGCGTCCCTTCACACGCTTTGCAGGATGCGGTGGAAACGTATTTAGCGAGCTCATCGCGAACCGAGGACGACTCAGTTTCACGGTAGCGCCGATCCATGTTGGGGATCACACCTTCAAAAGCATGCCGCCGTTTGAATACGGTGCCTCTGTCGTTGACATAAGAGAACTCAATTTCCTCGCCGCTGCTCCCCTGCAAAATGATGTCGCGATGCTGTTGTGCTAGCTCGTTGAAGGGCTTTTCCATATCAAAGTCGTAGTGCGCGGCAAGTGACCGCAATAAGTGAAAATAATAGACGTTGCGGCGGTCCCAGCCGCGGATAGCCCCCTCGGCAAGGCTGGCCTCCGGATGCAAGACGACGCGGTCTTCGTCGAAGAATTGCTTCACCCCCAATCCGTCACAGCTCGTGCAAGCGCCGGCGGGGTTGTTAAAGGAAAAGAGTCGAGGTTCGAGCTCATCGATAGAGTGCCCGCAGCTGGGGCAGGCATAGCGTGCCGAAAAGAGGGTTTCTGGACCGTCGCCGTCCATCGGAGCAACAGCAGCCACACCATCAGTGAGTTCCAGTGCCGTTTCAAAGGATTCGGCGAGCCTTAGCTGGAGATCCTCGCGGACTTTGAAGCGGTCGATGACGACGTCGATTCGGTGCTTTCGCTTTTTATCTAATTCGGGAACGTCGTCGAGGTCGACCACGATGCCGTCGACCCGCACGCGGATAAAGCCGGCAGCGCGCATCTGCTCAAAGACGTGCAGGTGTTCACCCTTTCGATCTCGCACGACGGGTGCGAGCAGCATCAGCTTACTGCCCTCCGGCATTGCGAGCACTGCATCGACCATTTGGGTCACGGTCTGAGCTTTCAGGGTGACGCCATGGGTGGGACAGCGCGGATCTCCTACGCGGGCGAATAGCAGCCGCAAGTAATCATAAATTTCAGTGATGGTGCCGACCGTCGAGCGTGGGTTGTGAGAGGTCGATTTTTGTTCGATCGAAATGGCAGGCGAAAGCCCTTCGATATGGTCGATATCGGGCTTTTCCATCATGGATAAAAATTGCCGCGCATAAGTCGACAACGATTCGACGTATCGCCGTTGGCCTTCAGCATATAGGGTGTCAAAAGCGAGGGAAGACTTGCCTGAGCCCGAGAGCCCCGTGATGACCACCAGCTTATCCCGCGGGATATCGAGATCAATGTTCTTCAGATTATGGGTGCGCGCGCCGCGGACCTCGATGGTATCCATTGTGTGCCCTGTGTATGACTGCCAACACGACAGTATACGAGGATCAGGCGGCGGCGGACTGACCGTGGACCGTTTTGTCCCCGTGATACACTGAAAAATTATCGATTTGCTCAGATATCGTGATTTCATCAGAAGCCTTTACCGCTGTCGAACGTCGTGCCGTCTTGGGCCTAGCCAGTCTCTATTGCCTGCGGATGCTGGGCTTATTCATGGTGCTACCCCTATTTGCGGTCTATGCTGAAGCGCTAGCAGGTGCCAGTGTGGCGAGCATCGGTTTAGCACTGGGGGCTTATGGCCTCACTCAGGCAGTCTTGCAGGTTCCTCTGGGTTGGCTTTCAGATCAGATCGGTCGCAAGCCCGTGATATTGGGCGGGTTGACGCTGCTGATTCTAGGGAGTGTTGTGGCTGCCCTCGCCGACACCCTGACGTGGCTGGCAATCGGTCGTTTACTGCAAGGATCGGGTGCCATCGCTTCTGCGACCATGGCACTAGCAGCGGATTACACACGCGTTGAGCAGCGCACCAAAGCTTCTGCCATTATCGGTGCTAGCATTGGGGTCTCCTTTGCGTTGGCGCTGGTACTGGGTCCGGTTTTAGCGGCCTGGGGTGGTTTGTCTCGCGTGTTCGAAACGACCGCCATCTTAGGCGGGCTCGGACTACTGGTAGTGGTGTTTTGGTTACCGCCAACGCCGAACATCAGTGAGGCAGGTAGATCACACATCGCGGACAGAGAGCGCTTAGGTGAGGCGCTGTGGGGCCGAGGCCTTGGGGCACTGTATGGCAGTATTTTTTGCCTCCATCTATTGTTGATGGCGGCATTCACGGCCATTCCCTCAGTGATGATTAACGAGGTGGCGCTGCCGCCAGAGCAACACGCGTGGATGTACTTAATCACGCTCATGGGGGCGCTACCGGGGGTGGCAATCCTGGTGCGGATGAACCGTCACATGGCTGACCCTCGTGGCTTAATTGCAGTAGCCATTCTGTTAACGGTGGCGGGCTTGGTGGTGGCACTGTGGTCACTGTCGGCGTGGACATTGGGATTGGGGCTGGTACTGTTTTTCGCTGGGTTCACGGCCTTAGAAACGATTCTGCCGGCACTTGTATCGATGTTTGCCCCCGCCACTTTGCGCGGTACCGCCATGGGTATTTTCTCCAGTGCGCAATTTTTAGGCGTCTTTGCGGGCGGCGCCCTCGGCGGCAATGCCCTGTATTGGGGTGGTTACGAGGGTTTAGTGACGGCGGTCCTGGGGCTGACCCTAATTTGGCTTTTGGGTTTATGGCGTTTCAGTTACGCCCCCGTCTCGACCACCTAAATACGGAAATGATCGAGAATGATGTACCCCTAGCAGGCTTGTCATTGCTATAGTCGGGAACTGAATTCACCACTTCTCAGACGCCCGTGTCGGCGCGGCTGAGAGCAGAAACGGAGAACCCCATGGCCTCTCGTGGCATCAATAAAGTGATTCTTGTTGGCAACCTGGGCAATGACCCTGAGCATCGTGTATTGCCCTCAGGTGGCGGCGTGACCAACATTAGCCTGGCCACCTCGGAGAGTTGGAAGGATAAAACCTCGGGCGAGCAGAAAGAGCGGACGGAGTGGCACCGAGTGGTCTTTTTTAATCGCTTGTCTGAAATCGCAGCCGAATATCTGCGCAAAGGCTCCAAGGTCTATGTGGAGGGGACGTTGAGAACGCGCAAGTGGCAAGATCAATCGGGCCAAGACCGCTACACCACAGAGATTGTCGGCGCTGAAATGCAAATGCTGGATAGTCGCGGTGCGACTCAGGATGGGGGCGGTTACCAGAGTGCGCCAGCTGCCAGTTCACCGGCGCCGGCCGCGGCCAATCCGGAGCCTATCGATTTCCCTGAAGACGACATTCCGTTTTAACCAAACGACCTCACTGAATTGGTTCGTCGCACGAGCTGATTGCTGATGCGTATTCTTGTACTGGGCCTTGATTCACCGCTGGGCTACTCACTCCGCTCGTTTGCCGCACCCTTGATGCGGCACGAGATTATTGGGGTAGAGATGGACGCTACCCGCTGGCGTCGGGAACGCCAAGTCAAGAAATTGATTCGTCGTCAGCCGATTGATCTGATTCTTGACGCGCGGTTGGTCACACAAATCGACGGGGTGGATCCGGTCGGTCATCCCGATATAGAACGGACACAGTGGCTGGCCAATTTGGCTGCGCGCGATCAAATCAGTTACCTGTTCCTCTCGAGTGCCCGAGTATTTTCAGGCGCATTAACCAGACCCTATCGAGAGACCGATCGGCCTGATGCGCAGGACCCTGTTGGTGAAACGCTGGTTACCTTGGAAGACCTGCTGCGGGCGACACTGGATGACCTTTTTATACTCAGACTGGGCCTGATGTTTGGTGGGCGCCGGCCTAACCCGTTGGCGAGAGCGCTCGACGCGTTGGCCCGTGGTGATGTTGTCAAGGTGAGCGAGCAGGTCAGGGGCAGTCCGGTGCATGTGGCCGAGGTCGCCCGGGTGATCCATGGGATCGTTGACCAACTGAGTGCGGGGGCGCCTTGTAAAGGCTTATATCATTACAGCGGTATCGGCGAGGTCACGGCCTATTCTTTTATGGAAACGGTGCTGGCCAACGCCTCGCAATACAGTCCATTTGAGGGCGCGCGCGACTTGATGGAGGGTAACCTGAACGAGGGGTCCCAGAAGATTGGTCTGAGCCTTGATTGTGCGGAGATTCGTCATCAGTTTGGTATTCAGCAATTGAGCTGGCGGGAGTTTGTGCCGCGAGCTGTCAAGCGCTATGTCGAACTGTATGTTGAAGAAGGAGGGAATGAATTGTGACAGTGGCCTTACAAGTGGCGGTGTTAACCGTCAGTGATACGCGCACCCCAGAGACCGATACTTCTGGGGCGTTTCTTGCCGACGCGTTGGTCGATGCGGGGCATACCGTCAGCGATCGGCAATTGGTGATCGACGATATCTATCAGCTGCGAGCAACGGTATCGCAGTGGATCGCAGATCCTGCGATCGAGGTGGTGCTGGTGACCGGTGGCACTGGGTTTTCGGGTCGCGATTCCACGCCGGAAGCACTCAGCCCCCTATTTGATAAGTCTATCGATGGCTTTGGAGAGGTTTTTCGGGCTCTGAGCCTTGTTGAAATCGGTTCTTCTACCGTGCAATCACGCGCGCTGGCGGGCATGGCTAATGGCACAGTGATTTTTTGCATGCCCGGGTCAACCGGCGCGTGTCGAACCGCTTGGGAGGGGGTGCTCAAAGACCAGCTCGATAGCACCCACCAGCCTTGTAATTTCGTTGGCGTATTGCGGGGGCACTAGCCGATGGCGCTGACCGCTTTATCGGAGGCAATGGCGACCGTACTGGGGTCTTGCACGATCACACCCGAGTCTGAAGTCGTGCCCCTTGATCAAGCTTTGGGTCGATTTTGCGCACAGTCGGTCACCGCTGGACTGGCGGTACCACCCGCCGATAACAGTGCGATGGATGGATACGCGGTCTGCAGTCGTGACGTCCCGGCGGTGCTCAGTGTGAGTCAGCGGATTCCGGCTGGCTCAGTCCCCCTGCCGCTTGAACCGGGCACCGCAGCGCGCATTTTTACCGGCGCCGAAATGCCGGAGGGCGCCGATGCGGTGGTGCTGCAGGAGGCAACAGAGGAGACGGATCAGGGCATTCGCTTGCCGGCCGTGCAAGCGGGGCAACATATTCGGCAGCGCGGGAATGATATTCAGCCCGAGGATCAACTGGTTGCCCCGGGACAGTATTTACGCCCCCAAGATATCGGCTTGCTGGCATCGGTCGGCGTTGACCGCATTACGGTATTTTGTCCACTGACGGTGGCTATCATGACAACAGGTGATGAGCTGCGAGATCCGGGGTCGGGTGATTTACAGCCGGGGCAAATTTTCAATAGCAACCGCTTTAGCCTGGGAGCACAAATTCGTGCATTAGGGATGACGGTGGTGGACCTTAATAATGTGCCCGATGATCCGGCTCAAATCGGCAGTATGTTGGAGCGCGCGGCTAAAGAGGCTGACTGCATTGTGACTGCGGGTGGGGTCTCGGTCGGTGAAGAAGACCATGTTCGGTCGCAGATTGAAGCACGCGGCGACTTGGCGCTATGGAAATTGGCGATTAAGCCCGGCAAGCCATTGGCATTTGGCTCAGTGCAGGGAACGCCTATCTTTGGATTGCCTGGCAACCCCGTGTCGGCGTGGATTACGTTTGCTTTGGTCGCGAAGCCTTGGTTGCTGAAACGCCAAGGCGCGGCGCTACGCCCTGCTTTTCGTTTTTCGGTCCGAGCTGCCTTCACCATAGAGCGCGCGGGTTCACGAGAGGAGTTCTTGCGCGTGTCTCTGACCGGGCAAGGCGAAACGATGTGTGCTAACGCGCTAACCAATCAAAGTTCCGGGGTGTTAAGCGGCCTCAGTGAGGCCGATGCGGTGGCGGTGATTCCTGCGGGGGCAACGGTGTCCCAAGGCGATTACGTAGAGGTGATCCCATTATCGGCGTTGCTGGATGCTGGCGCCGCCTGAGTCAGTTTGTGAAGCGACGAAAGATGAGGGTCGCATTGGTCCCGCCGAAACCAAAGCTATTCGACATGACTTGATTGAGTTGTGCCGCGTCGATACGTTCACGGGCAATCGGTAACCCCTCAGCGCCGGCATCGAGGGACTCGATGTTTGCCGAGGCGGCAATAAAGTCGTCGCGCATCATCAACAAAGCATAAATCGCTTCTTGTACGCCCGCGGCACCTAATGAGTGACCCGATAAGGATTTGGTAGATCCGATAATCGGCGCATCGTTGCCAAATGCGGTGCGTAAGGCGTTCAGCTCTTGAATATCACCTGCCGGGGTGCTGGTGCCATGGGCGTTGATATAGTCAATTTTGCCTTCCAAGCCGTGCATCGCCTGTTGCATGCATCGTACGGCACCCTCTCCTGATGGGGCGACCATGTCATAGCCATCGGAAGTGGCGCCATAACCCACCAATTCGGCAAGAATTGGGGCGCCTCGAGCGGTCGCGTGCGCTAAGGATTCGAGTACCAACATCCCGCCACCCCCGGCAATCACAAAGCCATCTCGATCTGCATCGTAAGCGCGAGAGGCGCGCTGGGGCGTGTCGTTGTATTGGGTCGACAGGGCGCCCATGGCGTCAAACAATGCGCTCATGGTCCAGTGCAGTTCTTCGCCGCCGCCGGCAAACATGACATCTTGTTTGCCTAGCTGAATCAGCTCCATCGCATGTCCGATGCAATGCGCACTGGTTGAGCAGGCCGAGGAGATTGAGTAGTTGACACCTTTGATCTGAAAAGGGGTTGCAAGGCAGGCTGACACAGTGCTGCCCATGGTTTGTGTCACTCGGTAGGGACCGACACGACGAATACCGCGGTCACGCAGTATATCGGCAGCCTCAACTTGGCTTGCCGAGGAGGCGCCGCCTGATCCTGCGACGATGCCCGTTCGGGGGTTCGACACTTGGGTTTCACTGAGGCCTGCCTGTGCAATCGCTTGTTGCAGGCTGAGGTACGCATAGCCTGCTGCGTCACCCATGAAACGCCACTGCTTGCGATCAATATGCTCGGCCAAATCAATCTGAGGTATTCCCGCAACGTGCGAGCGCATACCCGCCTCAATCTGGGCTGGGCAAAGCGCTATCCCAGATCGGCCTGAGTACAAGGAGTCCCTGACTTCCTCCGCGCTGTTACCGAGACAGGAGACAATGCCCGCTCCTGTTACCACCACACGCTCGAGCATTAGAGGGTATCCGTATTGTTAAAGAGACCGACCCGAAGGTCTGAGGCCGTATAGATGATTTCGCCATCGACAGAGACTGAGCCGTCCGCAATGCCCATCACCAATTTCCGCTCGATGACCCGCTTCATTTGAATGTGATAACGCACGAGCGAGTGAGTGGGTAGGATCTGCCCAGTGAATTTGACGTCGCCAGAGCCCAGCGCACGGCCTCTTCCGGGGTTGCCCCGCCAGCCGAGGAAAAAACCAACTAATTGCCACATCGCGTCCAGTCCAAGGCAGCCGGGCATTACCGGGTCTCCGGGAAAGTGGCATGCAAAAAACCAGAGATCAGGATGGATATCGAGTTCTGCGATGATTTCTCCCTTGTCCTGTGCTCCCCCTAAAGAGCTGATGTGGGTGATGCGGTCCACCATCAACATGTTGTCCATCGGGAGTTGTGCATTACCGAGCCCAAACAACTCCCCCCGTCCGCAGGCGACGAGTTCAGATTTGTCATAGTGCGACTGCTGTTCGAAAGGGGGACGCTCTGGCATGGGAAGATTTCCGACAAGGGTGGGCGCAGGTGGCGGCGAAAGGAAGGTCCGCGCGACGCGAAGCGTTATTGTAGTGGAAGGGCAACGGGCGATCCAGCGGCCGGTAAGCCCCGGTTTTGTTTATAAAACCATGACTAAGCCAGACTGAGGGTTAAAAAAAGGGGGTCATTGCAGTAGCATCCAAGGTGTCGGTTGAGAGCGTCGCACCCTTGGGAATGCGCTGCCATTTTGGGTGCTTCATCCGCCTCAGGGAGCGGGCTCTTAGTGTGATTTGAGCCGCTATAGCTGCGGGGATAAGACGCGTAAACTGCGCAGTCAGGTCGGCGGCAAGCAAAACAGTGATGCCGAGAGCGTGGCAATGAGTCTAAATTTTTAACGAATAGGTCGTGTGGTAATGTTGATTCCCGTTTTATTGTCTGGCGGTGTAGGCAGTCGTTTGTGGCCCGTCTCTCGGGCTGCCAGACCGAAACAGTTCCTGCCATTGAGCGCCGAAGGGTCAATGTTGCAAGAGACTCAGAGACGTTTAGCGGGCTTAAGCTGCGATAACGCCATTGTGGTCTGTAATGCAGACCATCGGTTTTTGGTGGCTGAGCAGCTTCAGCACGAATCGGAGCAAGCCCCCACAATCATTCTCGAGCCTGCGGGCCGCAATACGGCACCGGCGATTGCGTTGGCCGCGATCCACAGCCGAGAGGTTGACCCAGAGGCATTGCTTCTGGTTTTGCCTGCTGATCATCATGTGACGGATACGGCGGCGTTTCAGCGCTCGGTCGAGCAGGCGTCCGAGCGGGCGATGGCCGGGACGCTGATGACATTTGGCGTCGTGCCGTCGCACGCTGAAACAGGTTACGGCTATGTGCGCTGTGGTGCTGAATGGGAGGCGGGGCTGTTTGAGCTTGCTGAGTTTGTCGAGAAACCAGACCAAACGACGGCGCAGCATTATGTGGACTCGGGCACTTATTTTTGGAACAGCGGCATGTTTTTGTTGAGAGCAGATCGTTATTTAGCTGAGCTCGCAGCCCATCAACCTGAGATGCTGGCGGCCTGTGAGCTGGCGATGGCGGACGCGCACCGAGATTTAGATTTTATTCGCCCCAACGCTGAGGCCTTTTTGGCGTCGCCAGCCAACAGCATCGATTACGCTGTGATGGAGCATACCCAGTCTGGCGGTGTGGCGGCACTGACGTGTGGTTGGAGTGATGTCGGAGCATGGCCTGCACTGTGGGAGATGGGTTCGGGTGATGCGGAGGGCAATGTCACCTCCGGCGATGTGCTCTTGCACGGGGCTAGTAATAATTATGTTCGCAGTGAAAGTCGCTTGGTCACCGGCGTTGGAATAGCCGACCTAGTGATTGTCGAGACGGCGGATGCGGTGATGGTAGGCGCTAAAGATCGGGTGCAGGATGTCAAAAAGGTGGTCGAAGCGCTTCTATTAGAAAACCGCCCTGAGGCCACGCAACACCGAAAGGTCTGGCGCCCTTGGGGGTCGTATGAGTCTTTGGTGGTCGGAGAGCAATTTCAGGTCAAACGATTGACGGTACAGCCAGGTCAGGTGCTGTCTCTTCAATTGCATCATTATCGTGCAGAGCACTGGGTGGTGGTCTCTGGCAGTGCTGAGGTAATTCGTGGGGAGGAGCACTTAACGCTAGGGCCTGACGAATCGACTTATATCCCCATCGGGGTGAAACACCGGCTGGCTAACCGAGGCACTGATCCACTGGAAGTCATTGAAGTGCAATCGGGTTCTTATTTGGGCGAGGATGATATTGTGCGTTTTGAGGATGTCTATGGACGGGAGGAATCCCCCAAATGATCGGAAAATGCTTATTTCCCGTGGCGGGATATGGCACGCGGTTTCTCCCCGCGACGAAGAGCATGCCCAAGGAAATGTTACCCATTGTGAATAAACCGCTGGTGCAATACGGCGTGGAGGAGGCCATTGACGCGGGCATGAGCAATTGTGCCTTCGTCACAGGCCGAGGCAAGCGGGCGATCGCTGATCATTTTGATACCAGTTACGAGTTGGAGCATCAGATCGCGGGGTCGACCAAGGAGCAGCATCTCGAGGGTATTCGCGAGGTAATGGAGCGCGGCGTCTTTACGACCGTGCGGCAGCGGAGCATGCGGGGTTTGGGTCATGCCATTCTTACTGGTGAGCCCTTGATTGGTGATGAGCCCTTTGGTGTGGTGCTGTCAGATGACTTGTGCTTAAACAGCGAGGGTTCCGGCGTCTTGACGCAAATGGCCGCGCTGTACGAAGAGTTCCAATGTTCTATTGTGGCTATACAGAAAGTGTCCCCGGCGGAGATCAGTCATTACGGTGCGGTGGCAGGTCCGACCGAGCGTGATGGGCTGATCCGGGTCTCCCATATGGTCGAGAAGCCGACACCAGAACAGGCACCTTCCAATTTCGCCGTGATTGGCCGCTATATTCTCACCCCTGATATCTTTGACATTCTCCGCGATATGCCACCGGATGACCGAGGTGAAATACAGTTGACGGATGCACTGAAAGTGCAGGCTAGCGAGGGCAGGGTGTTGGCCTATGAATTTGAGGGCATCCGCTTTGATTGTGGTCAGGTGCCCGGTTTTGTTGAAGCGACACAATACGTTTTTGAGCATCATTACGGGCAAAACTGACATGACCGACACATTTGACTGCTTTAAGGCTTATGACGTTCGGGGTCGCATCCCCGATCAGTTGAACGAGACCATCGCACGTCAGATTGGGCAGGCTTATGCCGAGGTGATTGACCCAGGGACTGTCGTGGTGGGCCACGATATCCGTCTTAGCAGCGAGCGCATCAAAGCAGCGTTGATTGATGGACTGCGCGAGCAGGGTGTGTCGGTGCAAGACATTGGTCTGTGCGGAACAGAGGAGATTTATTTCGCGACCGCGCACCTTGGTGTTGGCGGCGGTATCGTCGTGACCGCAAGCCATAACCCCAAGGACTACAACGGCATGAAGTTTGTGCGCGAGGGCGCGCGCCCGATTTCGGGGGACTCAGGCTTAGCTGATATTAAGGCGCTCGCAGAGCGCAATGACTTTACGCCGGCAGAGGTGCGAGGTGAATTGCGCAGCGTGACGACCCAAGCGGCCTATATTGAACACTTACTGTCTTATGTCGACATCGAGGCATTGAAGCCGCTTAAGATTGTCTGCACCGCCGGCAACGGGGGTGCAGGCCGAGTGGTTGACGCCCTAGCCCCCCACTTACCATTTGAGTTTATCCGGGTGCACCATGAGCCGGATGGTCATTTTCCCAATGGCGTACCGAACCCGCTGTTGATCGAAAACCGTGCCGTGACAGCCGAGCATGTGCGCGCTGAGCAGGCCGACTTGGGGATTGCTTGGGATGGCGACTTTGATCGTTGCTTCTTTTTCGATCAGGCCGGCAATTTTATCGAAGGGTATTACATCGTCGGTCTGTTGGCGGAGGCATTTTTAACGGAACAGGGGCCTCAGCGGATCGTGCATGACCCCAGGCTCACGTGGAATACGCAAGATATTACCCGGTCAGGTGGAGGGGAACCGGTCTTGAGCAAAACCGGGCATGCGTTCATTAAGGAGCGAATGCGTGAAGTGGATGCGGTCTATGGGGGCGAAATGTCTGCGCATCACTATTTCCGCGATTTTGCTTACTGTGACAGCGGCATGATTCCCTGGCTACTGATTGCGGGATTGATCTCCCAAACCGGTCGGTCGATAGCCGATATGGTGGCGGCGCGAGCGCTTGCGTTTCCGTGTTCTGGAGAGATTAATTCAACCGTCACTGACCCTGTTGCGTTGTTGAGTGCGGTCGAGGATCGGTATGCCGACGGGTCTATTTTGATTGAGCGACTCGATGGATTGGGGATGGAGTTTGATGATTGGCGGTTCAATTTACGCCTATCTAATACTGAGCCGGTAGTGCGACTCAACGTGGAGTCTCGTGGCGATGAGGCGCTGATGAAAGCAAAAACCGAGGAGCTATTGGCGCTGATTAACGCCTAACGTTTTATTTTACGTTCGCTTTACGCCACGCGATCGCCGCTTGCCGTGTCGCGGGGTCGAGTTTGGCTGGGTCGGTTGTTGGCGCTGTCGCGCCAGTCTCCAATAAAGGCTGTATTGCCGCCGCAATCTCCTTGCCCAGTTCCACCCCCCATTGATCAAAGGCATTGATACCCAGCAATACGGCAAGAAAATACGTTTTGTGTTCATAGGCTGCGATCAGGGCGCCTAAGCACTCTGGCGTTACGGCCTCCATCAGAATCAGAGAGTGGCTGTGATTGCCCGGTATCTCAAGTTGACGGCACTCGCGCTCGTTAAAGCCTCGCAATGCTCCTATCTCCCGGGCTTCATCTGGCGAGCGTCCCACCATAAAGGCGCGACTTTGTGCGAGCGCATGAGCTGCCAAGCTGCGCCTTGCAGGCAGGTCTCCGCCGCCTGATATCAATGGCAAAATAATGTCAGCTGAAAATGAGCGCGTGCCTTGATGTAATAGCTGGTAGTAAGAGTGCTGTCCGTTGGTTCCAGCAGATCCCCACAACACGGGGGCAGAATCGCTCGTAAGAGGCTCGCCTGTTGTCGACACGCGCTTGCCGTTACTCTCCATCGTGAGTTGCTGCAGGAAGTCCGTTAAGTGCTGCAGCCTCTGCGCATAGGGCAGCACTGCATGCGTATTGGCATTGAGGAAGCGCGTTTGCCAAAACTCTAATAGCGCCATCATCATGGGTAGGTTGTCGGCGGG
>CAJWWJ010000038.1 GCA_913048575.1 uncultured Halieaceae bacterium | reverse complement strand
GAGCTGCTCGATCAGCGAGTCAGTGCTGAGGCGGAGCTGAATATTCAACGGGCACGGGTTGGCGATATTGAGGCTAAGTTGCGAGAGCTCGATAAGCTGCGGCTCGAGCAGGATCAGGCGGTTCAGTCGCTGCAAGCGGAAATCGAGGGCTTTCGTCTGCAGGAAGCCGAGAGCGGTGTGCGTCTTGAGTCGCTGGTGAATGAAATTGAAAAGCGTGACGGGGTGCCGCAAGAAATTGCTGCCGCGTTACCAGAAGAGGCGAGTGAATCAGAGTGGCAAGATAAAGTGGTGCGGGCAGAGGCGAGAATCAATCGGCTGGGCCCCATCAATCTGGCAGCGATTGACGAGCACGCGCAAGCCTCTGAGCGGAAGCAGTACCTCGACGCCCAAAACGAAGATTTAGAAACGGCGCTTGAGACGTTGCGCGCAGCGATTCGCAAAATTGATAAAGAGACGCGGCAGCGATTCAAGGATACGTTTGATCAAATTAATGCGGGGTTTGCGGAATTATTTCCGCGGGTGTTTGGCGGGGGTACCGCCTGTCTAGAAATGACTGGGGACGACCTGCTGGATACGGGCGTGGCGATTTTTGCGCGACCTCCGGGAAAGAAAAATTCAACGATACACCTGCTATCGGGAGGCGAGAAAGCGATGACTGCGATCGCATTGGTCTTTTCGATTTTCCAACTAAATCCCGCGCCTTTTTGCATGCTAGATGAGGTCGATGCTCCGCTCGATGACGCCAACGTGGGACGTTACGCGCGCATGGTGCGTGAAATGTCAGAGAAGGTTCAGTTTGTGTTTATCACACACAATAAAATAACGATGGAAGCGGCGGATCAGCTAATGGGCGTCACGATGCAGGAGCCGGGAGTGTCTCGTCTCGTCACCGTGGATGTGGAAGAGGCGGCGCAGCTGGCGGCGAGTTAGGAGGGGCTCTGAATGGAACAGCTTTCAATACGCGACTGGATGATCCTCATCGGCGGCATGATGATCGCGGGCGTGCTGCTCGATGCTGTTCGGCGATACTGGCGAGAGAGGCGGGCTGAGCTGAAGCTCAATGCCCGAATAGAGCGCGCTTCACCGGGCGAACAACAACCCTTTAACCTGTTAACGGAGCTGCCCAATGGCGGTGCCCGCATCATCCGTCGGGGTGACCTAGGCGAGGACTTGGAGCCTGATGAGTGGGAGCGTCTGGATGACGAGGAGGCGCTTGACCGTGCCGACGGTTCATTAAACGTTGCTGTGCCCGACCCAGTCGTTGCCGACCCAATAGATGTGGCGGTAGAGGCTGAGGTCCGAGAGAGCAAGGCGGTGGTGACCCCTCCCCCTGTCTCTGCGCCGATTGAGACTAGCGCTGCCAAAGATGCTTACAAGCAGACGGAGCCTCGCGCTGCTCCCAGCGAGTCGCCGGTGCCCGCGGAGGGGTCTCGGCGCCGCACCGTGAAACCGGTAATGGCGTCCGTCGGCAATAACGCCGACCCTAAATCGAACGATAGCGGCACGGTTGATTGGTTGGAGTCGATTGAGACGAGTGAGCCTGACTTGCCCGAGCACGGGCGTTTGCCTCGCGGGGCGAACACACATGTATTTATTCTGTATGTGGTCGCTCGGCAGGAGGACGGATTTTCCGGCGGCAATATCCTGGAAACGTTGCTGACGAATGATTTGCGCTTTGGTGATATGGACTTTTTTCATCGGCATGAGCAGACATCTGGTCGTGGGGCAATAGAGTTCAGTGTCGCTAATATGATGAAGCCGGGCGTCTTTGATATTGATAATATGGAGCCGCTGCAGACAAGAGGGCTCATGTTCTTTGTGACCTTGCCCGGCCCCACTGACATGCTCAAAGCGTTTGATTACATGTATGAGATGGCAAAGCTGGTGGCGAAGTCACTCGATGGTGACATTCAAGATGAAACAAGAAGCGTCGTTACGCGTCAGAGTCTCGAGCATATGCGGCAACAGATTCGTGAGCTAGAACGGCGGCTCCTCGTTCGCAGGACCTAATACACCATGCCTTCCCCAGCGGAGGAGATCGCGGACTTAACAGTGCGCCTGAAGCGTTGGGGCGCGGCTTATTTTGAGATCGATACACCACTCGTCCCTGATGCCGACTATGACGCTGCGATGATGCGGCTTCGGGCGCTAGAAGCTGATCACCCGGAGCTACAAGCGCCTGACTCACCAACACAGCGTGTCGGCGGGGCGCCTCTGAGTGCCTTTGAGACCATTGCCCACCGAATGCCGATGCTGTCGCTGGACAACGCCTTCTCGGAGAGCGATCTGATCGAGTTTCACCGACGGGTCGTCGAACGCTTATCGGTCAGTGAGATCACCTACTGTTGCGAACCAAAATTAGATGGCGTGGCCGTGAGTATCGTTTACGAGAGCGGGCTGTTAACCCAAGCAGCGACACGCGGTGATGGGGTGAGCGGGGAAGATATCACGGCTAATGTTAAGACGATCAGGAATGTCCCGCTGATGCTGTCTGGGGACGATATCCCGTCTTATCTCGAGGTGCGCGGTGAGATTACCATCCCACGCTCGGGCTTCGAGCAGATGAATGCTCGCGCAAGGCTGTTGGGGCAAAAGGTATTTGTTAACCCCCGAAATGCGGCTGCTGGCAGCTTACGTCAGCTCGACTCAAGTGTGACTGCGAAGCGTCCACTGGAGTTCACTGCTTACTCTGTGGGGGTATTCGACGGGTCGCTGCCTGCTTCACATGATGCCACTTTGCGAGTTTTGGCGGAGTGGGGCATTCCGATCTCTGAGCATATGCAGACAGTGGTTGGTATCGAGGCTTGTGAGGTCTATTACGAACAAATGGCAGTACAGCGAGATGCATTGCCATTTGATATCGATGGCATCGTCTATAAGGTCAATTCGCTGGAGCAGCAAGAAAGATTGGGGTTTATCTCGCGTGCACCGCGGTGGGCGGTGGCGCGGAAATTCCCTGCGCAAGAGGTCAGCACGCGGCTACTGGGTGTCGATTTTCAAGTAGGGAGAACCGGCGCGATTACCCCGGTCGCAAGACTCGAACCCGTTTTCGTGGCTGGCGTCACGGTAAGCAACGCGACGTTACACAATATCGATGAGATTCAGCGATTGAGTGTCGCGATCGGGGATGTTGTGGTGGTGCGGCGTGCCGGGGACGTGATCCCTCAAATCGTTTCGGTGGTTCGAGATGATACCGAGACCAACGTTGGCGTGAGAGAGCCCATAATCTTTCCTTCGCAGTGTCCAGCTTGCGGTGCTGCTTTGGCGCGTGAAGCAGGAGAGGCTGCCATACGATGTGTGGGAGGTGTGGGGTGTCAGGCGCAGCTCAAAGGAGTCGTCCGGCACTTTGCGTCGAGAAAAGCGATGAACATCGATGGTCTAGGTGACAAGCTCATTGACCAATTGGTGGATGAGGGATTGCTTACGTCAGTGGCCGATCTTTTTCGATTAACAAAAGATGGCGTTGGCGCGCTCGATCGGATGGGCGAGAAGTCGAGTGAGAATTTGCTGTTATCGGTTGCTGCAGCGCGCGAGACAACGTTGTCTAAATTTATTTATGCTTTGGGTATTCGCGAAGTGGGTGAGGCGACTGCTCGGTCTTTATCGGAGCATTTCATGACATTGGATGCCGTGCTGGCAGCGTCGGTGGAAGCACTGGAGGATGTAGACGATGTCGGGCCGGTGGTTGCTCAGCACATTCGCACATTTGCAGTGGATGAGCGTAATAGGGTCATTCTTGATGAATTGTTGGCGGCCGGCATCAACTGGCCTGACGTGACCCTCGACGCGGGCGACGGCCCACTCGCCGGAACAATTTGGGTGGTGACCGGTAAGTTGGTTGCGATGAGTCGCGAAGAGGCGGAGAGTCGATTGAGGGCACTTGGTGCCAAAACGGCCAGCAGTGTGTCGAAAAAAACAACATCAGTCGTGGCGGGCCCGGGAGCAGGATCTAAGCGTAAACGCGCAGAGTCACTGGCGATACCTATCATCGATGAATCGGCATTGCTGGTTGTATTGGAGAGGCACGAATGAAGACAATTGATGCGAGTTATCGAGTTGCCGTGATCGTTGTTGCGCTATCTTTGGCAGCGTGTGTCACCGCGCCGCCAGAGCAGGTTGATAACGTTTGCGACATTTTCCGAGAGAAATCAGGTTGGTATGCAGACGCGAAGGAGTCTCGGGCGCGCTGGAATGTACCGATGTCGGTATCGATGGCCTTTATGTACCAAGAGTCTCGATTTGTAGCGACCGCTAAACCACCGCGAAAAAAATTATGGGGTTTTATCCCTGGGCCGAGACCGTCTGACTCTTATGGTTATTCTCAGGCGAAGGAAGGGACCTGGGAGTGGTACCAGAAAAGCACGGGCAATTATGGGGCGGACAGAGACAGTTTTGCTGATGCGATAGACTTTATTGGCTGGTACAACCACATCTCTCACCAGGAGCTCAACATCGATAAGCAGGACACGTTTCGATTGTACCTTGCTTATCATGAGGGCCATGGCGGTTATCGAAAACAAAGCTATCGCAGTAAAAAGTGGCTTGTCGACGTAGCACGCAAGGTGGATCGGCAGGCGCAGCGCTACAACAGCCAGCTTCAAGACTGTGCGGAGGAGCTAGAGCCCAGGGGTTGGTTCGATTGGTGGTAGCCTCTGCCGGCGTATTGCGGCGCCTTGAGTTGGTTTTTTTTCGGGACGGTTAGCAAGTCGCTAATTTGCCATGAGTGCTTCGAGCTTGGAGACACGATGACGGTTCAGAAAGTGTTGGTAGTGGATGACGAGTCGGGTATTCGAGATATGCTCAGACTGGCCTTGGAGACCGCCGATTTTGAGTGCCTAGAGGCTGGCAATATTGCCGATGCCTATCAAAAAATTATTCACAACACCCCCGATATTGTTTTGCTCGACTGGATGTTACCCGGTGGTACCGGTATTGAGTTGTTGCGCCGCCTAAAAAAAGAGGAGGCGACGCAACAGGTCCCCGTGATAATGCTCACCGCCAAGGCGCATGAGGATAATGTGATTCAGGGATTAGATGTGGGTGCGGACGATTACATTACCAAGCCTTTCGCGCCTAAAGAGCTCATTGCGAGAATGAGGGCGTTGCTCAGACGAACGATTCACGAGAGCGTGGGTAGCGAGCTGCGAGTGGGTAAATTAGTGGTAGAGCTTGATAGCCATCGGGTGATCCTCGATGGGAAGGTGCTAGAGATGGGCCCTACTGAATTTAAGTTGCTGCAGTTTTTTATGGCTAATCCGGATCGCGCCTACTCGCGCACCCAGTTGCTGGACCATATCTGGGGGGTCAATGTTTACGTTGAAGAGCGAACAGTTGATGTTCATATCCGCCGGCTCCGCAAGGCGCTTCAAACGGGAGTGCCGGGTTACAGCGACTTGATACAAACGGTGCGTGGTTTGGGTTATCGCTTCTCAGATCGAGGTGTCGGCCTGACGTGATGGCAGCCCGTATTTTTTTGCTTGAGATTAGGCGGTTGGCGCTGGCCGCTGGCTGCGGTTTTGTGTGGGGTGCAGTGACCGCTGAATGGCAACAGGCATTGATGTGCTTTTTGGCTGTGCTGCTCTTCTTATGGGGTTGGCAGCTTGCGAGGGTGTATCACTGGTTTTCACATCCAGAGGAATTTCCGCCCATTGGCGGTCCGGGGATGCGAGGTGTGCTTCACGATGTCTATGTGCTGCGTAGTCGTGCGATTCAGGCCTCTTCCTCCTCCCGGCGTTCACAGCCCTATCTTAAAGAATCACTGGCCTCAATGAGGGAGGCCGCTTTGATCATCAACGACTCGAGCGAACTGCTGTGGTGCAATGATGCGGCGGAGTATTTATTGGGCGTTCGATTTGCAGATGAGGAGGGCAAGCGGCTGTCTGAAATAGTGTCTCATCCGTCACTCGAGACGTATGTCGATGTCAATAATTTTCAAAAGCCGTTGCGGATTCACCGCGGCGCCGCGTCAGAGTTCTGCCTGCAATTTGAATTTTCCAAATTTGGCGCGGACGACCGTCTGGTTTTTGTGAAAGATGTCACCGAGCAAGACAGGTTGGAGCGCATGCGTCGCGATTTTGTCGGTAATGTCTCCCATGAGTTAAGAACGCCGCTGACGGTGATCAAAGGTTATACGGAGACATTACAAACACTGATGCCCGCTTCGGATTCGACGCTGCAGAAATCGCTGAGCGTGATGGATACTCAGTTGGTGCGGATGGAAAGTTTGGTGTCCGATTTGTTATGGCTGTCGAGCATTGAGAGTGTGGAAGGGGAGCGTAAGGAAGGCCAGATAGACATGGAGGCGTTACTGTCAGATGTGGTAATGGAGTTAGCCGCCGTTTGGCCCAGCAGAGTCCTTGATCTTCAGATCAGTAGCTCGCAAAAAATTCTAGGGGACGAGAATGAGCTGCGGAGTGCGATTAGTAACCTCGTTGTTAACGCGTTGAAGTATGGTGAGAACAGTCCTGTTGTTGTGAAGTGGATCGATACCACGGTGGGGCCTGCGCTACTGGTCGAGGATAAGGGACTGGGCATCGCCGCTAAGCATATCCCTCGTTTGACTGAACGCTTCTATCGCGTCGATAAAAGCCGCAGTCTTGCGACGGGCGGAACGGGTTTGGGGTTAGCTATTGTGAAGCATGTTGCAGTGTCGCACGAAGCAAAACTGTTTGTAGACAGTGAACTAGGACGTGGTAGCTGTTTCCGGCTGGTATTTCCATCGTCTCGCGTGGTCGCGAGTGCGAGCGGACTCGGCGCGAGTGATCAGCGCTAGGTCTTTCTGACTGACCTGATAATATAGACGCCTAGAAGTAACAGATCTGCCTGCGATAGAGAGCATCACGTTATGAGCCGGTTTTGGACAACAACAGTAAGCGATTTGACGCCGTACGTCCCGGGCGAGCAACCTGCCTCGCAATCGTTGCTAAAACTGAATACTAATGAGCATGCGTTACCCCCGTCGGAGGCGGTGATGACGGCGATTCGTGCATGTCAGGCCGAGCAGCTAAGGCGTTACCCCGACCCGACGGCCAAAGGATTAAGAGAGGCGATTGCCCAGACAGAGTCTTTAACCACTGACCAGGTTTTTGTGGGCAATGGGTCAGACGAAGTGCTGGCACATATCTGGTTAAGCTTGCTGGCCGATCGTCCGGTGCAGACGCTGGATACCACTTATGGTTTTTACCCCGTGTGGGCGCAGTTGTACCACTCAACACTCACCGAAGTGCCGGTGCGGGCTGATTTTAGCGTTGACGTTGATGCCCTGATGGCGTCTGAGCATGCCGTGGTGCTAGCGAACCCCAATGCGCCAACAGGCCTGGCACTGACTTGTCAGGAGATAGAGCGGCTACTGGCCGGCAACCCGAATAGGCTGCACATCATCGACGAGGCATATTATGGGTTTGGCGCTGATACGGTAGCGCCACTCATCAATCAGTATGACAATTTAATTGTCAGCCGGAGTTTGTCGAAGAGTCATGCTTTGGCTGGGTTGCGGGTTGGATATGCTTTAGCGCATCGGGATTTGATTGAAGGCCTAAACCGGGTCAAGGATTCCTTTAATTCTTATCCACTCGATGCAGTCGCACAGGCTGCCGCCAAGGTGGCGATTTGTGACGCCTCATGGCAAGCGCAGTCTGTTGCCGTGATCACTGAAAGTCGTTCAAAGATGACCGAGAAACTCGAGGCGTTAGGATTTGAAGTGCTACCTTCGTCTGCCAACTTTATCTTTATCCAGCACCGGGTTTTATCGGGGCGCACTGTGTTTGATGGGCTAAGGCAACAAGACATTTTGGTGCGTCGCTGGGACAAGCCGCGCGTCGAGAACTGGTTGCGGATCACAGTTGGCACACTCGCGCAGACAAACGCTTTATTAGCTGCTTGCGCCGCTTTGTGCGCTGCTGAAGAGGCTTAACTGATCTGCTGTTCCGCCGAGTTAGCGTCGCCGCAGGACCAGTGAGCCGATGCTATAGCCGGCACCAAATGAACACAGCACGCCTAGCTCTCCGCTGTTGATATCGGCATTGTGCTTGTGAAAGGCAATGATCGAGCCCGCAGATGACGTATTAGCGTACTCATCGAGTATGGTAGGTGATTCACTTGGTGCGGGATCTCGACCGAAGACCTTTTTCGCGATGAGGTCATTCATATTTTGGTTGGCTTGGTGCAGCCATATGCGCCTGAGATCTCCGACATCGAGATTCAGCGATGCCAATTGCTGGTTAATCTGAGTTGCGACAGCCGGGCAGACTTCTTTAAATACTTTCCTGCCTTCTTGCATAAATAACTTGTCAATTTGTCCGATGCCCTCTTCGTCCGCACGATTGAGGAAGCCAAAATTATTGCGAATATTATTGGAGTAGATCGTTTGCAGGCGCGAGTCGACTACGTCCCAGCCAGCACTTGCTTTGGCGCTTTCACTGCTCTCGACGACAACGGCTGTAGCGACATCACCAAAGATAAAGTGTGAGTCGCGGTCTCGGAAGTTTAGGTGTCCAGTGCAGATTTCGGGGTTAACCATGAGCACCCGCTGCGCGCTCCCTGAACGCACCGCATCGCTGGCCTGCTGAATGCCGAAGGTGGCTGAAGAGCAAGCCACATTCATATCGAAAGCAAACCCCGTTGCGCCTAGCGCCGCCTGCACTTCAATTGCGACCGCAGGATAAGCTCTTTGTAGGTTGGAGGCGGCGACGATGACGGCATCAATTTCGCTAGCGTGAACGCCAGCCTGATCTAACGCTTCTCGAGCAGCGTGGCAGGCAATTTCGCACATCACAGAGTGACTGCTATTTGCTCTCTCGGGAATAGCAGGGACCATACGGTCTGGGTCTAAAATCCCCTCCTTATCAATGACATACCTAGACTTTATACCGGAGGCTTTCTCAATGAACGCCACGGAGGAGTGGGTTTTTGCCTCGACATCTCCGGATTCAATTGCCTCAAGGTGGGTCTCATTGTAGCGGTCAACCCATGTATTGAATGACTCGACAAGCTCCTGATTGCTGATGCTGTCTGGGGGTGTGTAAAGCCCAGACCCACTAATCACCGCAGAAATTGTCATTGCAAGCCCTAGCGTTTGTCGATGGGTTTAAAGTCCCTGTGTGCTTCGCCGGTGTAGAGCTGTCGGGGTCTTCCGATACGGTAGGAGCCACCAATCATCTCATTCCAATGGGCGATCCAACCCACGGTGCGCCCGATAGCAAAGATGACGGTGAACATAGACGTCGGTATTCCGAGCGCTTTCAGGATAATGCCCGAATAAAAGTCAACGTTGGGATAGAGCTTTTTGGCGACAAAATAGTCGTCCTTGAGAGCAATTTCTTCAAGTCGTTTTGCAATCTCTAAATTTTCGTCCTCGATACCCAGCTCAGCAAGCACCTCATCAGCAGCCTCTTTCATGACCTTAGCGCGAGGGTCAAAGTTTTTATAAACCCGATGCCCAAAACCCATCAGTCGGAAGGGGTCGTCTTTATCCTTGGCCCGAGCGATGAATTCGTCGATTCGATCCACCGTGCCAATTTCTTCGAGCATCTTCACTACCGCCTCGTTAGCGCCACCATGGGAAGGCCCCCAAAGCGCTGCGATCCCCGCTGCAATGCAAGCAAACGGATTAGCCTGGGAAGAGCCTGCGAGTCTTACGGTGGAGGTCGAAGCGTTTTGTTCATGATCTGCATGCAATAGGAATATGCGATCCATTGCCTTGGCAATGGTCGGTGAGACCTTAGTGGGCTCACAAGGATTGCCAAACATCATGTGAAGAAAATTCGCGGCATAGTCCAGATTGTTATCGGGATACATAAAGGGCTGCCCGATTGAAAACTTGTAGCTCATTGCTGCTAGCGTGGGCATTTTTGCAATCAGTCTGAAAGCGGCTACTTCTCTGTGCCACGGGTCAGAAATGTCTGTCGAGTCGTGATAGAACGCCGACAGCGCGCCGACAACACCGCACATAATCGCCATCGGATGCGCATCCCTTCGGAAGCCGTTAAAAAAGGTTCTGATCTGCTCATGCACCATGGTGTGGTGCGTCATGATGCCGACGAATTCTTCTTTTTCCGCTGCGGTGGGGAGTTCGCCGTTAAGCAGAAGGTAGCAAGTTTCTAAGTAGTCTGAATGCTGAGCAAGCTGCTCTATCGGGTACCCGCGATGAAGCAAAACGCCTTTTTCCCCGTCAATAAACGTAATCTTTGATTCGCACGCTGCCGTGGAAGTGAAGCCCGGATCGTAAGTGAAATAGCCATTCGCCGTCAGTGTGCCGACATCAACGACATCCGGGCCTAGCGTGCCAGAGTGCACCGCTAAATCAATGGTTTGCTGGGATCCATCCTCATGGGTAAGGTTGAGGGTCGCATTCTTTTCAGTCATTAGACTATCTACCGCGTCGTGTTGAGAGGGTGCCAAACTAATGCTGACCGCCGGTCATGTCAATTTTGATGTATTGAAATTCGACGGGCAGAGGCCAACAAATTGTAATCGATTGTCAGCGCACCTATACTGCGCCCCGATGAGATTCTGGCAACGACCAGATCCGCCCGCTGTTAATGAGACTAATCTGAGAGCTATTGTGAGACCGAACTCAAAGGACACACGTCCAGTCAATTTGGATTTGGGTACGATTCAGTTGCCCGTTACCGCCTATGCATCAATCGCCCACCGAGTGACAGGTGTGCTGATGTTTTTTGCTAGTTTTCTCCTGCTGTGGGCACTTGACCGCAGTCTGGCGTCGGAGGCTTCGTTTGATGCGTTGTCTGCGGTGTTGTCGTCGCCAGTTTCTAAGTTTGTCATGTGGGGGATTGCCTCCGCGCTGACCTACCATGCGTTAGCGGGTGTTAAGCACCTCGTGATGGACACTGGGGTGGGTGAAACAATGCGAGGCGGCGTGATAGGTGCGCGTATCGTTTTTGTTGCGGCATTCACTGGGGCGGTTTTATGGGGAGTCGCGATATGGTGACTTCAGTCACGAGTTTTAGCCGCACTGGCCTGTCTGATTGGCTCATTCAAAGAGTCACGTCCATCATACTGCTCGCATATTTTCTGCTTATCGCCTACCAGTTGATGGGTTCAGTTGACTACACTGGGTGGGCTCGGCTCTTTGAGCAGACCTGGATGAAGGTGTTTACGCTCATGGCGGCGCTCTCTCTGGCTGCTCACAGTTGGATTGGTCTGTGGTCCGTGTTCACAGACTACCTGACCGAGCGGATGTTGGGTCCGAAGGGCAATGTGATTCGTTTGGTGTGTCAGTTGGGAGCTTCACTGGCGCTGGTCGGGTACGTAATTTGGGTGGTGGTGATCATTTGGAGTTAATCCAATACCACTAACGGCTGCGCCTACTGCGCCCGGTTTTTCGGGGTAGTAAGGCGGATAAAAAGTGAGTGTTATGAGAACAATTTCTTTTGATGGTGTCATTGTCGGCGGCGGTGGTGCAGGTATGCGCGCAGCACTCCAACTGGCGCAATCTGGTTACAAAACCGCAGTTATTTCGAAGGTGTTCCCGACTCGCTCGCACACCGTGTCGGCTCAGGGCGGCATCACTTGCGCGATTGCCAGTGATGACCCAGAAGACGACTGGCGTTGGCATATGTATGACACCGTCAAAGGGTCGGACTATATCGGTGATCAAGAAGCGATTGAGTACATGTGCTCTGTGGGTCCAGAGGCTATTTTTGAGTTGGAACACATGGGGTTGCCTTTCTCTCGCACGGAGGAGGGCCGGATCTACCAGCGACCGTTTGGCGGGCAATCAAAAAACTACGGTGAAGGGGGTCAGGCGGCCAGGACCTGTGCGGCAGCAGACCGCACTGGTCACGCGCTGCTGCATACGCTTTACCAGAACAATATTAAGAACGAGACCGTCTTCTTTAATGAATGGTTCGCCGTTGATTTGGTGAAAAACCAAGACGGCGCCGTGGTGGGTGTTGTGGCGATCTGCATCGAGACGGGTGAGACGGTTTATGTGAAATCTAAGGCGACCGTTTTCGCGACGGGCGGTGCGGGGCGGATTTATGCTTCCACTACTAACGCTCACATTAATACCGGCGACGGGATGGGCATGGCACTCCGTGCAGGCGTTCCCGCTCAAGATATGGAGATGTGGCAGTTTCACCCAACGGGTATCTACGGAGCTGGCACACTGGTGACAGAGGGGTGTCGCGGAGAAGGCGGCTACCTCGTGAATAAAGATGGCGAGCGTTTTATGGAACGGTATGCGCCGAATGCCAAAGACCTCGCGGGCAGAGACGTCGTTGCGCGATCCATGGTGTTGGAGATATTAGAGGGCCGTGGCTGTGGTCCCAATGGCGACCACGTGAAGTTGAAGTTGGATCACCTAGGCGAGGACGTGCTGGAATCGAGGCTGCCAGGGATTTGTGAGCTAAGTCGAACCTTTGCGCACGTTGATCCAGTGAAAGAGCCCATCCCGGTTGTGCCGACATGCCACTACATGATGGGCGGCATACCGACCAACGTGAACGGTCAGGCGCTCACCGTAGACTCAGCAGGCAATGACAGTGTGATTCCCGGGTTGTATGCCTGCGGTGAGGTTGCCTGCGTGTCAGTGCACGGCGCCAATCGACTGGGAGGAAACTCCCTGCTGGATCTAGTGGTCTTTGGCCGTGCGTCCGGATTATTTATCGAGAAAGCACTCCGCGACGGCATCGAGCTGCGAGACGCAGGCCAAACCGATCTCGATG